>JBBAQJ010000032.1:0-16062 GCA_040400365.1 Polynucleobacter sp.
TCAATGACGGGTTGATGCGTAAAGCCAGCCAACATCACATGCTCAATGGTCTTGAGTTGCTCAATGATGGCCTGATTGATTTTCGGATTAGCATGCCCAAATAAATTAGTCCACCAAGAACTAATGCAATCTAAAAACCGATTACCGGCAACATCGATTAACCACGGCCCCTCACCATGATGAATCGCCACCAAGGGGTAGGCTTCGTGGTGTTTCATTTGGGTACAGGGATGCCATACCGATGCAAGGCTTCGTGCAACCCAGTCTACTTGATGGGAGGGGCTATTCATAAATGTATTGGAACACTCCTTGTGAGATTTGGTCTCATATCTGTTATGTTATTGGTTTTAGAGATTAAGTTACAAAAAAACGATGTCAGCTCACCAAACTACAGCGCCCCTCATGCAGGCAAAATCAAGACCTCCCTTGGTAGGGGTCACATGGACTCTCGAGGCGGTGGCGGCTCTTTATAACCTTCCTTTTAATGAGATTATGTTTCGGGCTCAAGAGACCCACCGACAGTATTTTCCTGAGGGTGATGTCGAGCTAGCCACTTTGTTATCTATAAAGACCGGGGGCTGTCCAGAGGATTGTGGCTATTGCCCGCAGGCAGCCCGCTACCATACCGACATTAAAGCAAGTAAGTTATTGGATTTAGAAGAAGTATTAGAGGCTGCAAAAGCCGCTAAGGCAGCAGGCTCGAATCGCTTTTGCATGGGAGCCGCATGGCGCGAACCCAAAGACCGTGATGTAGAAAAGGTGGTTGCAATGATTAAGGGTGTGAAAGCCCTTGGCCTAGAGACCTGCGCTACGCTGGGGATGCTCGAGCCCTCTCAGGCCAAGAGCCTTAAGGATGCGGGCCTGGATTTTTATAACCATAATCTAGACACTAGCGAGGATTTTTATCCCACCGTAATCCAAACTAGGAGTTATCAAGATCGGCTGGATACGCTACAAACCGTTCGTAACGTCGGGCTCTCTGTCTGCTGTGGAGGGATTGTGGGCATGGGCGAGAGTCGGGAGCAACGCGTTGCGTTTATCGCCCGTTTAGCCAATCTAGACCCCTACCCAGAATCAGTTCCTATTAACCACCTAGTTCCAGTTGCTGGAACCCCTCTGGAGGCTCAACCTAAACTAGATCCCCTCGAGTTTGTGCGCACCATCGCAGTAGCCCGCATCACAATGCCAAAGGCTAGAGTGCGCTTATCAGCCGGTCGTCAAGAGCTAGGTAAGGCTATACAGGCAATGTGTTTTCAGGCGGGTGCAAACTCCATTTTTTATGGCGATCAGTTGCTAACAACAGGTAACCCAGAGGCTGAAGCAGATCGTCAATTATTAGCCCAATTAGGCCTTAAAACGAAAGAAAGTTGTAAGGCTGAAGTGCAGGTATGACGCATAGTTTTTCCGCTAAAAGTAGAAGTCCGATCGATCGCTTTATTTCAGAATTTGATATCGCGTTACGTGCTATTGCTGGTGGGGCAAACTACAAAAGACCTATTCCAAGTATTGATCTTATTGACAAGCAAGCGCTAACTTCAGACATCAATATGAGCGCTAATGAGCGTGCCCATGCGGCTGGCTTAATGCGCGTAAATCATGTAGGCGAAGTCTGCGCTCAGGCTTTATATCAGTCCCAAAAAATCTTCGCAAAAGATCCTAAAACTAGAGCCCTTTTAGATGAAGCTGCCAGTGAAGAAATGGACCATATGGCTTGGTGTGAAGAGCGTTTGAAGGAGCTCGATTCACGACCCAGTTTATTGAATCCCATTTGGTACTTTGGCTCCTTTGGAATGGGGTTGTTAGCGGGCCTTGCCGGTGATCGTTGGAGTTTGGGATTTCTGGCAGAAACAGAGAAACAAGTTGAGCAACATTTGGATGACCATCTGGAAAAGCTTCCAGATGGCGATCTGCGTTCCAGAGCCATTGTGCAGCAAATGCGCGCCGATGAAATAGAGCATGGCGCCAGTGCAATGAGTGCTGGCGGCCAAGAATTGCCGCCATCCATCAAGACAGGCATGGCAGGTATTTCAAAAATAATGACCACGACTGCATATAAAATATAAATAACTGTTCATTTATACAGTCTTTTCATCAACTAACGGTCGTATACCTAAAGATATATCTTAGGTATAAGTTACAAGTCATTGTTTTACAGCATAATTTTATTTAGCTAATTTTACTAAATATTCTCTAAGTGATTGTAATCACTAGGGAATTTACCAAAAATTTACCCAAAAATACTTGACCCTATAGGAAGCTTGCTCTAAAGTGGGAAGAAGTGTGAAAAAGTGGGGTAAATTTTGTTTCAAGGTGCGTCAGCTCTTAATCTCGATGCGAAGGGACGTATGTCGGTGCCGACTAGGCATCGCGACGCTCTTTTGGTGCAAGGAGAGGGTCGTGTCACCTTAACAAAACATCCTGATGGGTGTTTATTACTATTTCCAAGACCTGAGTGGGAAGCATTTCGAACACGAATCGCACAGTTACCAATGGATGCACATTGGTGGCGCAGAATATTTTTAGGCAATGCTGCTGAAATTGATTTAGACAGCGCCGGACGAATTTTAATAAGTCCAGAGTTGCGCAGTGCGGCAAACCTTGATCGCGAAATTATATTGTTGGGCATGGGATCTCACCTAGAAATCTGGGATGCAAATACATACTCCAGTAAAGAACAGGCAGCCATTGCGCAGGGTATGCCGGATGCACTAAAACAATTTACCTTTTGATGACTGGGCGACATGAACAATACCCATCGCCCAGTATTACTGGCCGAGGCAGTTACCGCCATGATCGGCGGAACATCGTTTCAAAAAGAGAGCGCCTTTCTAATCGACGGAACCTTTGGTCGAGGCGGTCACAGCAAAGCCTTATTAGAACAAATAGGATCCAATTGCCAACTCCTTGCGTTCGACAAAGATCTGGAGGCGCAACAAGCAGCCAAGCAAATCCACGATACGCGCTTCCAAATGATGCACAGCAGTTTTGCACTAATGGATCAGCATGTCAGAGCCCAATCCGTGGATGCCGTATTACTCGATTTAGGTATCAGTTCACCACAAATCGATACACCCGGGCGAGGATTTTCATTTCGCTTCGATGGGCCGCTCGACATGCGCATGGATACGAGTTGCGGATTATCAGCAGCAGAGTGGCTTGCAAGCGCTCCGGTCGAGGAGATTACCCAAGTGATTAAAACATTTGGAGAAGAGCGATATGCATACGCAATTGCTCGCGCTATCGTAAAGCAGCGCGAAGAAGGCAAAGCAGTGCAAACGACACTAGAGCTATCTAATGTTATTGCCAAAACAGTCCGAAGCCGAGAGCCAGGGCAAGATCCTGCCACTCGCACATTTCAGGCAATCCGAATCTTTATTAATCAAGAACTAGCTGATTTAGAAAAAGGATTAGAAGCTGCCCTCGATGTTTTAAAAATAGGTGGTCGCTTGGTGGTGATCAGCTTTCATTCCTTAGAAGACCGCATTGTGAAGCAGTTTATACAGACCCATGCGCAAATCACAGTGCCACGTGAATTACCGATACGCGCCAAAGATATGCCCCAAGGCGATCTGGAAATCATTGCCCGAATTAAGCCTGGCGCCTCAGAGATTGAAGAAAATCCACGCGCACGCTCAGCCGTTATGCGAGTTGCTGAGAAAAAAGGGAAAGCGTTATGAATCGTGCAACCCTTACCTTGTTAGCTCTTTTATTGATTTGTGCTTTGTCACTGGTTGCCTCACAGCAGCGAGCTAGAAAAACGTTTGTAGCTCTAGAACGCGCACAAGTGCAAGAACGTAAATTAAATCAAGAGTGGTTGCGGCTGGAGTTTGAACAAAGAAACTTATCCAAGTCTGCCCGAATTCGGGATGTGGCGCGTAATCAGCTGCGTATGAGTCCGATCACACCGGACCGAACTCTTTACTTTAAGGAAGGTCTATGAAGCCAGTTGGATTCTCGACCTCACCTAATATAGTTTTACGCTTACCCATGTGGCGCTCACGGCTCATGCTGTTCTTATTATTTGTAGCGTTTGTTGCCTTAGTCGTGCGCGCTTTTTGGATCCAAGGACCCGGTAATGGGTTTTATGAAGCGAAAGCTATTAAGGGTGTGCAACGCGTTATTGATATGCCTGCAACTCGGGGAAAAATTTTGGATCGCAATGGGCAATTGATTGCTACCAGTCTAGAGGCAAAAGCAGTAATCGCCTATACCGATAATATCCCAGCAGACCTTGCACCAGAAAAGATTACCCAACTCGCCAAATTATTAGACATGAGCGAGACTGAAATCAAGAAAAGATTTAAGGATGAACGCAATCAAGTATTTTTAAAGCGCCAAGTTGACCCTGAAGTAGCGCAACAAATTAGACGCTTAGAGATTCCAGGAATTGGACTAAATAATGAATACCGCCGTCACTATCCAGAAGGTGAGGCGATGGCGCACGTTATTGGATTTACAAACGTGGAGGACCGTGGGCAAGAAGGAATTGAGCTTGCGCGCGATAAGGACCTCGCTGCTCAAACTGGAAAACGGCGTGTCGTGGTTGATCGCTTGGGCCGTATTGTGAACGATATTGCCATATTACAGTTTCCACAAAATGGTCAAGATCTGCAACTATCTATTGATAGTAAGGTTCAATACATCGCCTATAACGCATTAAAGAGTGCTGTCGAGAAACATAAAGCTAAGGCAGGTGGCGCAGTTGTATTAGATGTGCGTACGGGAGAAATTTTGGCATTAGCCAATTGGCCAAGTTACAACCCAAATTCACGTAAAGCACTAACCGGTGAGCAATTGCGTAATCGGGTTCTAACCGATACCTTTGAACCCGGCTCTACGATGAAACCATTTCCAGTCGCTTTGGTAATGGAGCAAGGAAAAGTTCAAGCAGATACCAATATGGTCATTGGTCAAAAATTATCGATCGGCCCAAAACCAATTACCGATGCTCATCTCCATGGAATGTTAACGGTCTCGCAGGTTATTCAGAAATCTAGCAATATTGGCACTGCAAAACTAGCCTTACAGTTGGAACCGCGTGAAATGTGGGATTTATTTGCGGCAGTCGGTTTTGGGCAAGCTCCCAACATTGGTTTTCCAGGAACGGTTGCCGGACGTTTGCATCCCCACCAAAAATGGGGTCAAAGTGATCAAGCGCGCATGTCTTTTGGTTATGGGATTTCAACATCATTATTTCAATTGGCACGCGCGTACACCATCTTTGCGCGAGATGGGGAGCTTGTGCCAACCACAATTCTTCGTAACCCCGAATACAAACCGGGAACACGAGTCATTTCTGCAAAAACAGCAGTAGAGATGCGCAATATGCTCGAAACAGTGACCGAGCAGGGTGGTACAGCGATACGTGCTCGGGCAGATGGATTTCGGGTGGGGGGGAAAACAGGTACCTCACACAAAGTGGAGGGTAAGGGATACGCTGCAAATAAATACCGCGCCTTTTTTGTTGGGCTTGCCCCAATTAGTGCTCCACGTATTGTGGTTGCGGTGATGGTTGATGAACCATCTACAGGAGGACATTATGGTGGCGAGGTAGCAGCCCCAGTCTTTTCAACGATTGTGAGCGAGACTCTGCGTAGCTTAAACATATCCCCAGATCTTACGGATCGAACTTTAGTTCAAAGCTCTGAACCGATAACAACCGGAGTCCAGGCACAAAAAGTGGTGCTTAAACAATGATGGCTGCTATCCATATGACCCGTCATGAAGCTCTATTGCATTTAAAGCAATTTGTGCTACCGACTGCAACAATTTCCGCTGATACTCGTCAAGTAAAAGTAGGTGATATTTTTATGGCCTATGCAGTCGGTCATGGTAAAGCCTTGCGTGATGGTCGCCCTTATATTGCTAGAGCCCTTGAGCTTGGGGCTGCTTGTGTGTTGTATCAAGAAAGCGATGATCGTTCACAAAGTCAAGCTTGGGAAGTTGATCTAGATGATGAGCGTTGTATTGCAATTGAAAATCTTGCTGAGCATGCAGGTTGGATTGCTGCAGAGTGGTATGGTAAACCCAGTCAAACATTAAAGCTTGTTGGCGTAACCGGTACAAACGGAAAAACCAGTGTTACGCAATGGCTGGCTCAGACGCTATCAAAGCGTGCAGCAGTCATTGGAACATTAGGCATTGGGTTTGTCGATCAGTTGCACGAAGTAGGCTACACCACACCGGATGCACCTCGCTTACAAACAGGGTTGTTCCAGTTAAAGCAGCAAGGTGCCGACTATGTAGCACTGGAGGTCTCATCACATGCTTTAGATCAAGGGCGAGTAAACGGAACCCATTTTGACTCAGCCATATTTACAAATTTAAGCCAAGACCATTTGGATTATCACGGCACGATGGCTGCATATGGAGCATCGAAAGCAAAATTATTTAAGGAATTTAATGCTAAAAATATTGTGATCAATATTGAAGATTCATTTGGTCGAAGCTTATTCATGGATCTTGTAGAGCAAATTGGTAAAACAATTTGGCTTTATGCATTACAAGCTACAGCGTTCAATCATTTAGAAGGCTTAAAAGACCGTTTTAAATCTGTCTACTTACAAGAATATTGTTTTTCAGAAAATGCCTATCAGTGCAAGATTGTGATTGATGGAAGGATATATCCATGCAGTATTCCTGTTTTGGGCGAGTTTAATCTTGCTAATGCCTTAGCAGTCATTGCCACCTTGATGACACAAGGTATGAGCGCTGCAGAAGCATTACATCGCATCGAGCACGTATCGCCAGTAAGAGGGCGAATGGAAATCATAAAAGGGGTAAAAGCGTACGCCCCAATGATGGTTGTGGACTATGCGCATACACCCGATGCACTCCAAAAAGTTCTTGAAACACTTAGGCCAATTGCCGCAATTCGGCAGGGACAGATTTATTGTGTTTTTGGGTGTGGTGGTGATCGCGATCAGGAAAAACGACCGTTGATGGGTCAAATCGCTCGTAATGGTGCAGAGCATGTTCTTATTACTAGTGATAATCCGCGCTCCGAAGATCCTTTGCAAATCATGCAAATGATTCTTGCAGGTATACAACCCAAAACAAATAGTAAAGAAAGTGGTAACTCAGTTGAGGTCATTGCTGACCGGGCTGCCGCCATTATGAGTGCCGTTCGAAAAGCCAAGCCGCAAGATATTGTGCTTGTTGCTGGTAAGGGTCATGAAACCACTCAAGAGTTCAATGGAAAGCGTTTTGATTTTTCGGATCAGGTCCATTTACGTTTAGTTAGTGGAGGGGCAGCGTAATGCAGGCAATCAAGCCCATCTCTACTTTGGCACAAATACAGACCATGCTACCCAATAGTCATTTCATCAATATTACTAAAGAGCAAGCTAGCGGACTAGGCATCACAAAAATTGGGACAGATAGTCGTCAGTTGATGGTCGGTGAACTGTTTGTTGCGCTTCAAGGCGAGCGATTTGATGCTCACCATTTTTTGACTGATGTTCAAAAAGAAGGGGCGGCAGCCGTCATGATTAGTGACGCGACGGCATGCCCAAGCGCTATGCCAGGAGTTTGCGTCTCCGATACCCGCAAAAGTCTCGGGCAACTAGCTCATAGTTGGCGGAAACAATTTGCTATTCCCTTGGTGGTGGTTACAGGCAGCAATGGCAAAACTACTGTTAAAGAAATGATAGCTTCTATTTTTAAAGAAGCTGTTGGTCAAGAACATGCCCTAATGACATCGGGAAATCTCAATAATGAGATTGGTCTACCGCTTACCTTATTGCAATTACGCTCAGAGCACCGTTTAGCGGTGATTGAGTTAGGCATGAATCATCCTGGAGAAACTGCAGAATTAGCTGCAATTGCAAAAGGAACCATTGCTTTAATTAATAATGCTCAACGTGAGCATCAGGAGTTTATGCAAAGTATTGCCGCGGTTGCAAAGGAGCACGCTGCAGTCATAGATGCCCTTCCGCTTGATGGGATAGCAGTATTTCCGGCAGAGACCCCCTATACAGGGGTATGGAGAGAGGCTGCGGGTTCGCGTAAACAAATTGATTTTGTATGGCAAGGCACTAAAGTGGATCAAAGCACTGCCACAGTCCGGGGCTATGCATTAGCAAACGGTGGCATTCGGATTGAAACGCCTACCGGGGTTATTCAAGTTCAGCTACAAACATTGGGCGAGCACAACTGTGCAAATGCACTAGCTGCTTGTGCAGTGGCTATAGCTGCCGGGATTTCTTTAGAAAAGATTCAGTTGGGCCTAGAAAAATTTGTGCCAGTCTCAGGAAGAATGCAAGTTCTGCAGTTATCAAGATATACGCGTTTAATTAATGACACCTATAACGCAAACCCAGATTCAGTGGTGGCTGCTATTGATGCTTTGGCACTTCATGATGGTGAGCGTTATTTAGTTTTAGGTGACATGGGCGAAGTTGGTATTCAGGGCCCAGAGTTTCATGAAGAGCTTGGTCGGTACGCCGCAAAATGTGGCATAGAACATCTATTGACTTTTGGTGACTTAAGCCAAATCACTTCTAATACTTACTTAAAAAATAAACCGGCTGGTCAGGCCAGGCATTACTCTGAGCTAGCTCAATTAAATCAAGATATACAAAGCCAAATCAAGCGCTTGGATCATGATCCAAGAGGCGCAATCACGGTATTAGTGAAGGGCTCACGCTTTATGCGTATGGAGCGGGTTGTTGAAGTACTGCAGAAGGAGACCAAAACATGCTCCTAATTTTGGCGCAGTGGTTACAGGATGACTACGGATTTTTCCGTGTTTTTTCTTACATCACATTCCGAGCTGTCATGGCAACCTTAACGGCCCTATTGATAGGCCTTGTTTTTGGTCCGTGGGTTATTCGAAAACTGACAGCCCTTAAAGCAGATCAAGCAATTCGTACAGATGGCCCACAAACGCATTTAGCTAAAGTTGGTACGCCGACCATGGGCGGAATACTAATCTTGATCGGAATATTTATTTCCTGTGTGTTATGGGCAGACCTAAGTAACCGTTTTATCTGGATTGTCATGATTGTCACCTTTGGATTTGGTGCTATAGGCTGGGTTGATGATTATCGAAAGGTTGTCAACAAGAATCCTAAAGGTATGGGATCACGAGAAAAGTTTTTATGGCAAACAGTCATTGGTTTATTTGCAGCAATCTATCTAGCATTCTCAGTATCAGAGGTAAATAACTATAAGGTTTTACAGCTATTTATTAGTTGGGTAGAGAGTGGCTTCTCGATTGATTTACCAGCAAAGTCAAATTCATATCTCCCATTTATGAAAGAAGTTAGTTATCCCTTAGGCGTCATGGGGTTCATCATCCTAAGCTACTTAGTGATTGTCGGAAGTAGTAATGCAGTTAATCTCACTGATGGCCTTGATGGCCTAGTGATCATGCCCGTGATCTTGGTCGGTGCGGCACTTGGTGCATTTGCATATGTCATGGGTAACTCGATTTACGCTAAATACTTACTCTTTCCTTACATACCAGGAGCTGGTGAACTATTAATTTTTTGCGGTGCAATGGGTGGCGCTGGCCTTGCGTTCCTTTGGTTTAATGCCCATCCTGCTCAGGTATTCATGGGGGATGTGGGCGCCTTAGCGCTTGGTGGAGCGCTGGGTACGGTTGCTGTGATTGTGCGGCAAGAAATTGTCCTTTTTGTCATGGGAGGAATCTTTGTTGCAGAAACAGTCTCGGTCATGATGCAAGTGTTGTGGTTCAAGTTCACCAAAAAATACTACGGCCAAGGACGACGAATATTTCGTATGGCACCACTTCATCATCATTTTGAACTGGGCGGTTGGCGTGAGACCCAAGTAGTTGTGCGATTTTGGATTATCACCATTTTGTTAGTGCTCGTTGGCTTATCAAGCCTGAAATTACGTTAGAGACTTTTAAAGAAACGATGAAACAAGCATTACAGAATCCCTTTTTAGGACAAACCGGTGCTGATGCATCCGAGCGATCTGCACCCCAACGTTTCTTGATTGTCGGTTTGGGGGAATCAGGTTATGCCATGGCTAAATGGTGTTTAGTGCAAGGAGCATTCGTTCGTTTAGCAGATACACGAGCTCGTGGTGAGTTGCGTACACAACAAATAGACTGGTTAGATGATCTACAAAAATTAGGCTTAGTGGATGCTTGCTTTGAGTCAAGCGAGTGGAGTACTTTATTAGATGGCATGGATGTAGTTGGAATCAGCCCTGGCTTATCACCCATCCAAGAGCCAACATCCACTCTTTTGAGAGAATGTCAAAAACGTAATATAGCGGTGTGGAGTGAAATCGAGTTCTTCGCACGCGCACTATATTCTTTAGAAGCCATGGCAATGGCTGCCGCAGAGCGATATAAGCCAAGCATCCTAGCAGTTACGGGTACCAATGGTAAAACAACAACCTGTGCATTAACTGCCCAGATTTGTGAACGGGCAGGTAAGCACGTAGCTCTTGCTGGAAACATCAGTCCTGCAGCGCTTGAAAAATTACTCAGTGCGATTACGAAGGCCAATAACTTTATTGAGCTGCCAGAAATTTGGGTGCTTGAACTATCAAGTTTCCAGTTGCAATTTACATATACCCTAGACCCGACAGCAGCCACCGTCCTCAATTTATCGCAAGATCATCTAGATTGGCATGGGGATATGCAAGCCTATGCTGCTGCAAAGGGTCGAATCCTAGGAAAGAATTCTGTATTAGTGCTGAATCGAGATGATGAAGTTGTGACAGCATTATTTGCCGATGAGAAAGAAAGTCGGAAGGTTATCCAATTTGGTAGTGATAGTCCTGTTGGTATTGATTCGTTTGGTATTGAGCGAGATCCTAGAGCTGGCGGAATTGATTGGCTGGTGTGGGCCGAGCCAGATGAGTCTACATTAGCAATCGAACAGGAAGAGATGCAAGAGGGCTTTATTAAACGTAAACGTCGTAAGAAATCAGACGCCTATGACAAGTCCGATGAACTTCGAATCAAACGTTTAATTCCAGCGGATGCATTGCGTATTCGAGGACGACATAACGCACTGAATGCGCTTGCTGCGCTGGCCTTGGCGCGTGCTGCCGGCTTAGGAATTAGCCCTTTATTGCACGGCTTGCGTGAGTATCAAGGTGAACCCCATCGCGTTCAGACAGTAGCTGTAGTTGGAGATGTTGAATACATCGATGACAGTAAAGGTACGAATGTGGGCGCTACTGTTGCTGCTTTACACGGACTAGGGTCGGCTACTGGAAATAAAAATATTTGGTTGATTGTTGGGGGCGATGGTAAGGGGCAAGATTTTTCACCCTTGGTTGAACCAATTACACGATTTGCAAAAGGGATTATCTTAATAGGGCGTGATGCCCCTGTGATTGAGAAAGTATGTGCTAAAGCGATAGAGCATCATGCGCTCGAACGGATATGTGCCAATAGTTTGGAATCGGCTGTTGAGCAAGCTTCTCAGCAAGCAAAGGCAGGGGATATTGTCTTGTTATCACCAGCATGCGCCAGTTTCGATATGTTTAAAGACTATAAGCATCGGGCTCGTATTTTTGAACAGGCGGTGCAGGACTTAGTGCATCAAGCCTCATCCACTTCACACGATTCGCTGAGGGCGTCGGTATGAATACTCGCCCAAATCGGTTTTGGAATATCTCTCGTGGAGGTTTTGATGGATTTCGTAGTGGTCTACGAGATGCTGTATCCGGCGTCGAGCAAACACGTTCCCGCATGATGGAGTACGACCAATTACTAGTTTGGGCAATTTTGTCCTTGGCTTTGATTGGATTGGTGATGGTGTATTCAGCCTCTATTACTTTGGCGGATGGCCCTAAATATGCCAATTACAGTAGTAATCATTTTTTAGTACGGCACTTAATTTCTTTGGGGATTGCTACTTTTGTTGGTTTTTGGGTGTTTAAGATCCCAGTCAAGACGTGGGATAAGTTGGCTCCATATTTATTTGTCTTCACCATTCTTTTGTTAATTGCTGTTTTGATCCCTGGAGTCGGCAAAGGGGTGAATGGCGCTCGTCGCTGGATCCCCTTGGGACCTATGAATTTTCAGCCATCTGAGCTGATGAAATTTGCAGTCATTATTTTTGCTGCAAGTTATACCGTTCAAAGGCAAGAGCATTTGCAGTCTTTTGTTAAAGGCTTTGTGCCAATGGGCTTAGCAGTTGCCTTGGTCGGTTTATTGCTAATGTTAGAGCCCGATATGGGTGCTCTGATGGTAATCGGAATAATCGCCATGGGGATTTTGTTCTTAGGCGGCATTAACGCTAAATTGTTTGGTGGCTTGACCCTCGTAGGAATTTTGATTGTTGGTGCAGTAATCGCATTATCAGAATTTAGACGCCAGCGTATTTTTGCCTTTCTTGATCCCTGGCAAGCAGAGCATGCAGCCCGCAAAGGATATCAACTAGTTCATTCATTAATGGCATTTGGGCGTGGTGAGTGGTTTGGGGTTGGCTTGGGTGGAAGCGTTGAAAAACTGCACTACTTACCTGAGGCTCACACGGATTTTATTTTGGCCGTCATTGGTGAAGAGCTGGGATTTGTGGGCGTTTGTGTTGTGATCTTGCTGTTTTATTGGATAGTACGCCGAGCATTCTTGATTGGTCGTACGGCCTTGCAGTTAGATCGTAGCTTTGCAGGATTATGCGCCAAAGGAATTGCCATCTGGATTGGTTGGCAAGCCTTTATCAATATGGGCGTTAATTTAGGTCTACTACCAACCAAAGGCTTAACTTTACCCTTGGTGAGTTATGGCGGATCTGCGATCTTGATGAACGCAGTTGCATTTGCAGTTTTACTCAAGATTGATTTTGAAAACCGAATACTAATGCGGGGGGGCAAGTTATGAGTTCCAGTCCGCGCTCAATCTTGGTAATGGCTGGTGGGACTGGGGGGCATATCTTCCCCGGCTTAGCAGTTGCTGAACATCTGCGTGGCAAAGGCTGGGATGTAGCTTGGCTTGGAAATGCCGGCGGGATGGAGTATCGCTTAGTTCCTGCTAGAGGTTTTCAGTTTGAACATATTCAGTTTGGCGGTTTACGGGGGAAGGGTTTGCTGACCAAAGTAATGTTGCCATTTAATTTAATTCGTGCCATGGCGCAGAGTTGGCAAATTATTCGGCGACTTAAACCCAGTGTTGTGTTGGGAATGGGCGGATACATTACTTTCCCAGGTGGTCTTGTGAGTTATCTTTTGGGCCGGCCCCTTGTTTTGCATGAAGCCAACTCTGTGGCAGGAAGCGCGAATCGATTCTTAGCAAAAGTAGCTGCTCGTGTATTAACGGGCTTTCCAAAAACGATGCCCAATGCCGAATGGGTCGGTAACCCGATTCGGGAAAGTTTCGAGACTCTTGCCCCTTGCAATGCGCGTTATGCATCACGCCAAGGGCCTCTACGATTGCTTGTGGTGGGCGGTAGCCTTGGAGCGGCTGTTTTAAACACTACCATTCCTGAGGCCTTGGCCAACATGCCAATCGAGCAACGGCCTGTGGTTATTCATCAAGCAGGTGAGAAACACGCAGAGCAGCTTGCAGAGCGCTACCGTCATCTCAAGGTAAATGCTGAAGTTAAACCATTTATTGAGGATATGGCCTCCGCTTATGCAAATGCTGATCTAGTAATTTGTCGAGCCGGTGCCATGACCGTCTCTGAAATATCCAGCGCTGGGGTAGCTGCTTGTTTTATTCCTTTCCCCTATGCAATTGATGATCATCAAACTGCAAACGCACGATTCTTATCGGATGCAGAAGCAGCCATATTATTACCACAGGATCAGCTATCGCCCCAATCATTAAGCGCTTTGTTGCAAACAGTCAGTCGGACCGAGTTGTCTGCGATGGCACAAAAAGCACAGGGCCTTGCTAAGCACGATGCGACTCAACGGGTTGCCAGTATTTGTGCGGAGTGTGCCAAATGAAACACATTATTCAGCACATTCATTTTGTGGGTATTGGTGGTGCTGGAATGAGCGGCATTGCGGAGGTTCTCCTTAATTTAGGTTATCGCGTCTCTGGATCTGACCTAGCTGCATCAGCAACTACAAATCGTTTGGTTGAGCTCGGCGCAAGTATTCAGATTGGGCATGATGCAAACCATATTGGTAATGCAGAAGCTGTGGTGATATCAAGCGCCGTTGCTGGAAATAATCCTGAGGTGTTAGCAGCAAGAGCAGCTCATATTCCTGTAATTCAGCGCGCAGTCATGTTGGGTGAATTAATGCGCCTAAAGCAAGGCATTGCGATTGCAGGTACGCATGGCAAGACCACTACAACCAGTTTAGTGGCATCTGTGTTAGCGCAAGGTGGACTAGACCCAACTTTTGTGATTGGTGGGAAGCTTAATTCGGCAGGAGTCAATGCGCGCTTAGGGCAAGGTGACTTCATTGTGGTCGAGGCAGATGAATCTGATGCATCGTTCTTACAGTTATTCCCAGCTATGGAGGTCATCACCAATATTGATGCGGATCATATGGATACCTATCAGCATGATATGGCGCGCCTTAAGCAGGCATTTGTGCAATTCACCCAGCGCATGCCTTTTTATGGGATAGCCATTTTATGTATTGATGACGCTAATGTGAGAGATATTGTGCCCTTTGTTTCGCAACCTATTTTGCGGTACGGCATATCCGCTGACGCCGATATTCGGGCAAGCGATATTGTGGCAATGGGTACGCAAATGGAATTTACAGTGCATCGTAAGACAATTCGACGCCATGGTGTTCAGCCCGGACCGCTCAAGATTCGCTTGAATTTACCTGGTAAGCATAACGTTTTAAATGCGCTTGCAGCAATCGGGATCGCAACCGAATTAGGCGTCAGTGACGAGGCAATTATGAAAGCCTTAACGCAATTTGGTGGTGTGGGACGGCGTTTTCAGCATTATGGAGATATTAAAGCGCAGGGCGGCGGTCAATTTACCTTGATTGATGACTATGGTCATCATCCTGTAGAGATGCATGCAATCCTTGCTGCAGCCCGCGGAGCATACCCAAAACGCCGTTTAGTTTTAGCATTTCAACCACATCGCTTTACGCGAACGCGGGATTGTTTTGGCGATTTCGTGCAGGTACTAGGTCAATTTGATACGGTGGTGTTGACGGATGTTTACCCTGCTGGAGAAGCGCGCATTCCTGGGGCAGATAGTAAGGCGCTCATCAAAGCCCTTGGTAAAACAATACCAGCCCAATTGGTTGAGCAAGTCAGCGAAATGCCGAAAGTTCTAAGCTCACTATTACAAGATGGGGATGTCTTAATTACGATGGGCGCTGGATCGATCTCTCAACTACCCCATGCAATGATGGAGTTGCAACATGGCTAAGCTCCAATCCCATTGGGGGAAACAAGTTGCCAAGGATTTGGCCGCTATCAATCCTAAACAATTAGGACGCGTTGGAGTTCTCATGGGGGGCCGTTCTGCAGAGCGAGAAATATCATTGCTATCGGGCGATGGAGTCTTAAACGCTTTGTTAGAAAAGGGGGTCGATGCGCATTCATTTGATCCAGCTATCCGCCGTCCTGCAGAAATTGCAACCGAAAATTTCGATCGAGTATTCATTACGTTGCATGGCCGTTATGGTGAAGACGGCACGATACAGGGCCTCTTAGAGCTATGTGACATTCCTTATACCGGTAGCAGTGTATTGGCATCTGCACTTGCAATCGATAAAGTTGCCACTAAGAGGATATGGATTGCGAATCAATTACAAACCCCTCGTTTTGATTTACTAACAGAGCAAAGTGATTGGTCTGCCGTTATTAAAAAACTCGGTTTACCAATCATTGTGAAGCCAGCTCGTGAGGGCTCTTCCTTAGGGTTGAGTAAAGTGACATGTCTGGAAGATTTGCCGAAAGCGTATGCCTTAGCAGATCATCTCGATAGACAAGTGCTTGCGGAGCAATGCATAGTGGGGCCTGAACTAACTTGCCCAATTGTAGGTGAGGGCGATAGTGCATTAGCCTTACCAGTTATTCGGATTGTGCCGCCTCTATCAGGCTATGACTTTCATCATAAGTATTTCTCCGACGAAACAAAATATTTAACCCAATGTTGATCCCTATGGAAAATTCAATGCAGGATCTACCGCAGATCAGAT
>JBBAQJ010000033.1:0-14887 GCA_040400365.1 Polynucleobacter sp.
ACCTCAACCTTGGCAAGGTTGCGCTCTACCAACTGAGCTATTCCCGCATTACAGGATCGACAGTTTAGCAAAGATTCGGGAATGGGGGCCTAATTGGCAAAAATTTCCTGGTATTAGGGCTTATTAGTTAATTGCGGTAACGCCTTTTGTAGGTAGTAAAACATGGACCAAAGCGTCAGAAAAGCTGCAATCCAAATCAGCCAAGTTCCCAGAAGTGAGCTATGGATACCCAAAATTTGCCCATTGAATAGCAAAAAGGGGATCGCAATTAACTGGGCAGTCGTTTTTAATTTACCGACCATATGGACAGCAACGCTCCTCGAGGCGCCAACTTGCGCCATCCACTCACGCAGTGCAGAAATCGTGATCTCACGCCCAATAATGACCAGTGCGACCCAAGCCTGCACCCGATCCAAATTAAGTAATACCAGCAGAGCAGCAGCCACAATTAATTTATCGGCCACAGGATCTAAAAACTGACCAAAGGCGGACTCTTGGTTCATCCGTCTTGCTAAAAATCCATCCAACCAATCCGTAATCGCGGCAAATACAAAAAGGCCTGTTGAAAAGATATTTTTCTCAGTAAGCGATAACCAATCATTGGGCAAATAGAAAATTCCTACCAATAATGGAATAGCCGCTACACGTAGCCAGGTTAAGGCGATGGGCAAATTAAATGGCATCTTTGGAGAATAAACGATTTAATTGATCGATTAATGAAGCTGACGGTATATCTGCTCTGCCAGAGTTTGGGAAATTCCCTCCACGCTCGCTAACTCCTCAACCGTTGCATTTGCAACCCCACGCAACCCACCAAAGCGCGCCAATAGTTTTTGTCGGCGCTTGGCTCCGATACCCTCCATCTCCTCAAGCCTAGAGACAGTCCTTGACTTAGCGCGCTTGGCGCGCATCCCAGTAATTGCAAAACGATGCGCTTCATCCCGAATCTGCGCAATCAACATGAGCGCCTGGCTATCTGAACCCAATCGAATTGGCTCTCGCTCATCAGCAAAGATCAGGGTTTCTAGACCAACCTTACGGTCTTCGCCTTTTGCAACACCAACAATCAGCCCAATATCAATACCGAGTTCGCTAAAAACCTTCCTGGCCACTTCCACCTGACCCTTACCACCATCAATGAGGACAAGTTGCGGTACTTTGTCAGCCGGGATTTCCTGAAAATTTGCGAAGCGGCGTTGCAATACTTGCTGCATCGCTGCGTAATCATCTCCGGCTGTAATTCCGGCGATGTTAAAGCGTCGATACTCACTGGGTTGGAGTTCGTTTTTGGTAAAGACTACGCAGGATGCTTGGGTGGCTTCACCGGATGTGTGACTGATATCAAAGCACTCAATGCGCAATTGATCAAGCTGCTCTAAATCAATCCCAAGGACATCTGTGAGTGCTCGAACCCGAGCAAGCTGTCCACCCGCTTCTGCGATGCGGCGCAGTAAGGCAATCTTGGCATTCCCCTCGGCCATCACTAACCAATGCTTGCGCTGGCCCTGTGGTTGATACAAAAACGAAATGGGTCGTGTCGAGCGTTCCATCAGCGCTTGGCAGATCACTTCAGCACGCTCGCCTTTTAATGGGACATTCGTAATCATGACGGGAGGTGTGATCACAGCCAGCTCAGAAGAGGAATCGGTCGATAAATAGTGTTGTTGAATAAATGTTTCAAGAATGATCTGGAGATCAATCGGCTCATCTTCGGATGACTTAATACCCTTGGAAAAATAGGCACGATCCCCCAGGTGACGGCCGCCACGAACCATCGCCAAATTGACACAAATTTGGCCATCGATTTCGGCGGCTGCCAAAATATCAACGTCGCCCTCCCCTTCGGCCGCCACATCCATCGACTGCTGCTGAAGAACATTGGACAAGTCAGCAATACGATCACGAATCACAGCAGCCATCTCAAACTCCATAGCTGCACTGTAGTTTTCCATCTCACGCTCTAGTTCAGCCAGAACGACTTGATGGTTACCCTCCAGGAAACGCAGGGCTTGACCGACGTCCTGCGCATACTGCTCTTTACTTAATTTACCAACACATGGCGCACTACAGCGATGAATCTGATGCAAGAGGCAGGGGCGACTTCGATTACGAAAAATCGTATCCTCACAAGTTCGCAAGCGAAACACTTTTTGCAAAATTTGCACACTATTACGAACCGCCCAGGAGTTTGGGAAGGGTCCAAAGTAACGATTTCGTCGATCAATCTTGCCGCGATAGGAGGCTAAACGAGGGTAATCGTGCCCTGTTAGCATCAGATAAGGATAGGATTTGTCATCTCGAAAAAGAATATTGAACGGTGGGCTGTATTCTTTAATCAGATTATTTTCAAGAATCAAGGCCTCAGTTTCAGTGCGTGTGATTGTGATTTCGAAACGAATAATGCGCTTGACCATTCGCTCAATTCGGGGGGAGTGGTTGTTTTTCTGAAAATAGCTCGAGACTCGCCTTTTGAGATCCTTGGCTTTGCCAACATATAAGATATGACCTGACTCATCAAAAAAACGATAGACGCCCGGTAGTCCAGGGAGTCCCTTTAAATCAATTCGTAAGGATTCAGGAAGTAAATTAGTCATGCGTTGGGATATTTTCTGCCAAATTATCGATAACTATGGCGATGCTGGTATTTGCTGGCGTCTGGCACGATCACTGGCTACTCAATACGATCAAAATATACGCCTATTTTGCGATGATTTGCATACTCTACAACTCATTATGATGGAGCAATCCCATCTCAAAGGTATTGAGGTTCTTCCCTGGGAAGCCAGTTATCAAAATGCCCGCCATCCACCAGAAGTCCCAGAGGTTGTGATCCAAGCATTTTCATGTGAGCTACCCACCCGCTATCTCAATGGCATTTTGGTCGCACCCCAAAAACCGATTCTGATCCATCTCGAGTATTTAAGTGCAGAGCCATGGGTTGCGGACTTTCATGGCAAACCATCCCCCAATACACATGGTTTACAGAAGTATTTCTTCTTTCCGGGATTTCAACCCAATACCGGAGGCCTGTTGCTTGATCCCATTCCAAAGAATCATCAGGACCACTGCCCCAACAGCTTAAAGACAATCTGGAATCAGTCTAGCTCCCATTCAAAAAAAATGAGTATTTTTTCCTATCCAGGAGCGCCAATTAAAGAATGGCTCGCAAACCTCAATCAACTGCAAGAGCCTTTTGATATTTTTTTAGCATTTGGTAATGCGCAATTGCTCAATCTACAACAGCACCATTGGCCGAATTTAAATCTGATCTCAATGCCATTTATTCCCCAAGATGATTACGACTGGCTCTTGGCGCACTGTGACTTCAACATTGTGCGCGGGGAAGATTCATTTATTCGAGCGCAGTTAGCTGGAAAGCCCTTTATTTGGAATATCTACCCCCAAGACGACGGCGCCCATCTTACGAAGCTCAAAGCGTTTTTAGATCTGTACCTTGAGGGTGTCGATCCACAACTGCAAAACCTCATTACAGATGCGATGGCTTGGCAGGGAGCTCAAGACTGGTGGGGCGAGCTAGCGATGTGGTCAGAACATGCCCAACACTGGCAAAAAGCTCTAATTTATCGACAATACGACGGCGGCTTAGCAGGCAGATTAGTTCAGTTTGTCAGTTAAATCATTAACCAGTTAAAATGTTGGGTTTGAATCAACTGGCTCCAATGGAAGCCAGTATCCGTAAATATCAGGAATTATTATGAAAATCGCTCAAGAACTCCGCGTGGGTAATGTTGTCATGATTAATGGTGACCCTATGGTGGTCCAGAAACACGAATACAGCCGCTCTGGCCGTAACTCGGCCGTGGTCAAAATGAAGTACAAGAACTTATTAACAGCAGCCCCGAATGAGGGTGTTTACAAAGCGGACGATAAATTCGATGTTGTGATTCTTGAGAAGAAAGAATGCACCTACTCCTATTTTGCAGACCCGATGTACACCTTTATGGACGGCGACTACAACCAATATGAGGTCGAGAAAGACAATATGGGTGATTCACTCAATTACCTCGAGGAAGGGATGGCGGTTGAAGTTGTGTTCTACGACGGTCGCGCCATTTCCGTGGAATTACCTACCTCCGTTGTGCGTGAGATTACCTACACTGAGCCAGCTGTAAAAGGTGACACCAGCTCCGGTAAGGTTCTTAAAAGCGCCAAGATTGCAACCGGCTTTGAGATTCAAGTTCCCTTGTTCTGCAGTACTGGGGATAAGATTGAAATCGATACGCGTACCGGCGAATATCGTAGTCGCGCTAACTAATGAATAAGGCCAAGGGTTTTTAATAAATCCTTGGCCTGCAGATACTCAGCGTCTTTCTGCAATTCATCCCAGGACTGGGATTCACCCTTTGGAAATAATTTCTTGAGGCGCATTGAAGACTCCGTGTATTTTTTTGGAGTAACGCTTAGTTCGTTGAGTAAGCGATCAGCAAGATCGGGACGATTACAAATTAGTACCGCGTCACATCCTGCCTTAAGTGCTAATTGAGCACCCTGCACCACATCACCAGCGACACTGGCCCCCTCCATCGAGAGGTCGTCACTAAAAATCACACCGCCAAACTTTAGCTTTTTACGCAAGATAGTTTGCAACCAAATACTTGAAAAGCCGGCGGGTAATGCATCAACCTTGGGATAAATGACGTGAGCAGGCATCACCGAGGCAAGACTGATATCAAGCCATTCATACGGTTTCATATCATCACTTTCAATAGATTTCAGTGAACGTTCGTCTTTGGGAATCGCAATATGGGAGTCTGCCTCAGCCCATCCATGCCCTGGAAAATGCTTACCGCAATTGGCCATATCACCTAAGCGGAGCCCCTCATTCAAGCTTTTGGTCAAAACATACACAATTTCTGGGTTGCGATGAAATGAGCGATCGCCAATCACGCCACTGCGACCAAAATCCAAGTCCAATACTGGTGTAAAACTAAAGTCAACTCCACACGACCTTAGCTCGGTTGCAAGCACGTAGCCACATGCTGTTGCTGCCTTCATCGCAGCAATAGCAGAGCTTGCTCGGGTTCCAGTTCGCATCCATAGATCACCCAGACGGCGCATTGCTGGCAGATGCGTAAACCCATCTGTCTTGCAACGCTGTACTCGACCGCCCTCATGATCAATGCAAATCAGAATGTCAGAGCGGACTTGTTTGATTGACTTAGTAAGTGCAGTCAATTGTTTGCGAGATTGAAAGTTCCGTCCAAATAAAATCACGCCTCCCGTCAAAGGGTGCTGAATTCTGCGGATATCGTGTTGATTTAAGGCAAGCCCCTCAACATCCAAAATAATGGGGCCTGGATTATGAGTCGATTTTTTTTGGGTTGCCACGGTCTTAGCCTAAATAGTTTTGTGGATCAAAGGTGGTGACAATCGGTGTGCCATAACTCACAACCACAAAAGCCATCACCATTTCTTGCTCGTCAGTTACTGTCACATGCGCATGCCATTGTTTATCTTCCATGAACTGCAACAGAGCCCCTGAATATTTTGTATAAGGCTTACCACCGGGCTCGTTGAGTGTTTGCAAAGACCGCCAACTCATCGGCATATGCATACCCAAGCCAATCGCTTTTGAAAAGGCCTCCTTAGCAGCAAAACGGGTAGCCAAATAGGCCATACCCCGCTTGTGATTACGGCCAAGACGCTGTTGAAACACCTGGTACTCGTCATCCCCCAAAACCCGCTTGGCTAAGCGTCCTTGGGTACGTTCATAGGCAGCCTGTAAGCGACCCATCTGCAGTAGATCGGTGCCAATTCCGACAATCATTGTCCACGCGCCTCATTTATAAGTCTGCGCATATCGCGAATTGCATTGGGCAGACCCTTAAAAATAGCCTCTGCAATAATCGCGTGCCCAATATTTAGCTCACTGATTTCAGGGATTTTGGCGATGGGCTGAACATTCTGCTCATTTAATCCATGCCCGGCATTCACTCGAAAGCCTAAATTCTTTGCATAGCGCGCAGCCTCTGCAATTCGCTGTAGCTCGAATGATTGATGCTCTATCTGAGCATCTGCATAGGCTCCAGTATGCAACTCAATCACATGGGCTCCAAGCTCCTTAGCGACGTCAATTTGGCGAGGGTCTGGATCAATAAAGAGTGAGACCCGAATACCAGCAGCCTGCAGTTGTTTGGTGGCAGAATGGACTTGATCCTGATGAGTGATCACATCGAGCCCGCCTTCGGTAGTAATTTCGGTCCGCTTCTCGGGTACCAGGCACACATCCTGCGGCTTAACCTGAAGGGCAATACCCAGCATCTCCGGTGTAATCGCACACTCCAAGTTCATGCGGGTGCGAATCAGGGGTCGAAGCGCAAATAAATCGGCATCTTTGATATGACGCCGATCCTCACGTAAATGCAAGGTAATCAAATCGGCGCCTGCCGCTTCGGCAATTTGTGCCGCCATGATTGGATCGGGATAGGATGTCCCCCGCGCATTACGCAGGGTTGCAACGTGATCGATATTAATTCCAAGCTCTAGTGGGGCCATAGCTAATATTAAAGCCTTCGTTCTGTTTAGATCTTTTTTAGATCGATCAAGATCTGACGGGTGGTCAAGGATTGATCTTGAAGATGAATGCCCAAGAGGAAACGCATCAATTGTTTGCTCTGACTAAGGGTCTCCGACCCCGAAAAGTCGCCCTGCGCCATCGCTCGCAATGCCGACCCCTCAAGTACCGGCCAATGACTGGGGTCATCGGGTTGCCATGGCCGAACCCCCTTCTCGGGCTGATAAACATATCGTTCGCCATCCAGTGGTTGCGAGCGGGTCTCGACGCAATGGTCAAGGGCTGCAGCATATCCAGTCTCACGTAAGAGAGCCAGCTCAAAAGGTCTTAAAGTTTGCTCGATCGATATTCCGGAAGACTCGATTTGAGAGAGCGCATAAACCGTGTCAGCGTAATGATCGTAGAGCGACTCGTAAGCATCTTCTCTGGCTAAAAACTTGACCAGTAGCTCGTTGAGATAGAAACCACACAAAAGCGCATCCCCAACCAAGGCGGGAGAACCTCCGACCCATTCTGATTTGGTGAGGGTTCTCAGCTCTGATTTACCACTCCACGAGATGAGTAGTGGCTGAAAGCGCTGCAAAACTGGTCGCAAGCTCGAATGAGGGCGCTTAGCCCCTTTAGCAATTAATGCGAGTCGTCCGTGCGTGCGGGTAAATACATCCAGAATTAGGCTTGTTTCTTTATAGGGGATGCTGTGCAGTACAAATCCCGGCTCATCTAAAACGCGAGTTCCTGCCATTTATTCCAAACCCTGAGCACGCAGTTCAGCAAGGTCATCCGCCCATCCTCGCTTCACCTTAACCCAAGTTTCTAAGAAAACTTTGCTATCAAACAATGCTTCCATATCCAAACGGGCTTCAGTTGAGATCTTCTTTAGGCGCTCGCCTTTCTGGCCAATGATCATTGCCTTATGACTATCGCGATCCACCAGAATGGTTGCAGCAATGCGTCGCATCGTGCCGTCGAGCTTAAATTGATCAATCACCACAGAGCTTGAATACGGCAACTCATCGCCGGTATAGCGAAATACCTTCTCACGCAGGATCTCAGCGGCCATGAAGCGCTCGCTTCGATCTGTCAGCGTATCGGGCTCGTATCGCACCTCGCCCTCCGGCAAGTACTCTGCAATCACATCCAATAAGCGCTCAATATCATCCTTATTCTTGCCGCTCATTGGAATCACTTCAGCAAAGGTTTGCTCAGGACTTGCAATCGTTTCCGCTTCGCAACCCTTGGTTTGCTGAGCAATGACTCCCCATGGCTGTGCCATTTTTTTCATGAACTCAAAGAGTGCTAAATCACGATCTTCAGAATCATCGAAACGCGACGCGAATAAATCTAATTTATTCGCAACCAACAATACTGGTTTGTCGTTTGGTAATAATCGCAAAACTTTGACATCATCGGCGCCCCAGTAACCCGCCTCTACAATGAAACAGATAACATCGACGTCGTGCAAGGTGCTAGTTACCGTTCGATTGAGGGTTTGATTGAGCGTATTCATAATACGCGTCTGAAAACCGGGGGTATCGATGAAGATAAACTGCGCTTGATCACGCGTCTGCACCCCAGCAATTCGGTAGCGGGTCGTTTGCGCTTTGCGCGATGTGATGCTAATTTTTTGCCCTACGAGTGCATTTAATAGGGTGGATTTACCCATATTGGGTCTGCCCACTAATGCGATCGTGCCGCACCTAAACATATTAGTCCTTTAACTTCAGGGGGAGCTGGCCTTTAACCGGGTCGGCTTTGGCAGCTTTCTTTTTTGCAGCTCGGGTCTTCTTGGGCTTGCGTGACTCTTGTGGCAAGGCTTTTTGGACAGCAACTAGAGCAATTTTTGCGGCTCCCTGTTCTGCAGCGCGCCGCGATGCGCCCTCACCCTTCACGCTCACCTTGAGATTTGGGACAATGCACTCGACCTCAAACTGCTGACTGTGGGCAGCACCAGTCGTAGCCACCACGTTATATGTGGGTAGAGGTAACTGAAAGCCCTGTAAATACTCTTGTAGCAAGGTTTTATCGTCCTTACCCAAGGTTTTAGGATCCACGTTTTGCAAGATGGTGGAGTACAGTTTGCGCAGACTTGCCTTCGCCGCCTCAAATCCCCCATCAATAAAAATTGCGCCTGCAATTGCCTCGAGTGTATCGGCTAGGATAGAGGGTCTACGAAATCCACCACTTTTTAACTCTCCCTCTCCAAGCTTGAGATAGTCCGATAACATCAAGGCTTGAGCAATCTCATAGAGCGCTTGTTGCTTCACTAAATTTGCTCGTACGCGTGATAAATCACCTTCATCGAGATCGGCATAACGCTCATACAAAATCTCGGCAACCACACAGTTCAATACGGAGTCTCCCAAAAACTCCAGGCGCTCATTATTCTTTTTGCTATGACTGCGATGGGTTAAGGCTTGATTTAATAAATCAGGCTTTTTAAATTGATAGGCCAAGCGATCCTGCAATGGGCCAAGATCGAGTGTTGCCCGGGCGTTCATTACTGAAAACTTCCAATCCGGCCGAGTGAGCCCATATTGAGCCAAATGAAAAAGGCGCGACCGACTAAGTTTTGATCGGGCACAAATCCCCAGAACCGTGAATCCAAACTGTTGTCGCGGTTATCGCCCATCACAAAATAATGGCCTGCTGGCACCTTACAGCGCAGTGCAGTTCCTTGATATTGGCAGTTCTCCGATCCAGGAAAGTTCTCGGCCTGATAGATTGTGCTGAGATCGGGATCATTCAAAATCTCATGGACATTGCCACCAAGATCAGCTGGAAAGCTCTCTTGGTAGAGCTTGGCATACCGCATGCTCTCAGGATCAAGGTAAGGGGCTCCACCTGCATATTGAAGTAGCTTTCCGTTAATCGTGACCTTTTTATCCTCATAGAGGATGTCATCACCTGGAATTGCAATCACGCGTTTGATGTAATCAACTGACTGATCTTTGGGGTAACGAAAGACAACCACATCACCCCGTTTTGGGGTGCCGATCTCAATGATTTTCTGATTAATTACTGGCAAACGAATGCCGTAAGTGTATTTATTGACAACAATGAAATCACCAATTTGCAAGGTTGGAATCATCGATCCAGATGGAATCTTAAATGGCTCAATCAAAAATGAGCGCAGTATGAATACCGCCAAAATAACGGGGAAGAAACTTGCCGAATACTCCAGCCAAAGCGGCATCCGCTCAATTCCGGCGGCTTTGCGTTGTGGGGCAAAGTAGATTTTATCGGCAACCCATGCGATGCCGGTGATGATGGCCAAGATAAATAAGATGAGGGCAAAGTTCATTTTTCTTCCACTTGAAGGATGGCCAAAAATGCTTCTTGGGGAATTTCAACATTACCTACTTGTTTCATGCGCTTCTTACCCTCTTTTTGCTTCTCAAGCAATTTACGCTTGCGGGTAATATCACCACCATAGCACTTCGCCAATACATTCTTTCGTAAAGCCTTAACGTTTTCTCTGGCAATAATATTGCTACCAATTGCCGCTTGAATCGCTACATCAAACATTTGTCTAGGAATAATGCCGCGCATCTTAGCAACCACCTCGCGACCACGCGATTGGCTATTACTTCGATGCACAATGATGGACAAGGCATCAACCCGATCCCCATTAATTAAGATATCGACCTTCACTACATCGGCCGGTCGATACTCTTTAAACTCGTAATCCATCGAGGCATAACCCCGTGATACCGATTTCAGGCGATCAAAGAAATCCAAGACGATTTCTGCCATCGGTAACTCATAAGTGAGCTGTACCTGACGCCCTAAATAGGTCATATTGGTTTGAATGCCCCGCTTACCGGTACACAAGGTAATGACCGAGCCAACATATTCTTGGGGCATATACAAATTGACTGTCACAATCGGCTCTAAGATTGTTTCGATCTTGCTGGGGTCAGGCATTTTGGATGGGTTATCCACTACCACATTCGTACCGTCGCGTTGCTCAACCTGATAAACAACCGTTGGAGCGGTTGTGATCAGGCTCATATCAAACTGCCGCTCCAGGCGCTCTTGCACAATTTCCATATGCAATAAACCTAAGAAACCGCACCGAAATCCAAACCCTAAAGCTTGAGAGACCTCCGGATCGAACTGCAAGGATGCGTCGTTCAATTTGAGCTTTTCTAAAGACTCGCGTAAAGCATCGTATTGATTGGCCTCCACTGGATATAAACCTGCAAACACCTGTGGCTTGACCTCTTTAAATCCAGGCAGCGGCTGTGGCGCGGGGGTACGACCCTGTTGACCAGATGCATGGGTCACGGTATCACCCACCTTCGCAGCCTTCAACTCTTTAATGCCAGCAATAATGAATCCGACCTCGCCAGCACTAAGTTGGGGACGCGTCACTGACTTCGGAGTAAAAACACCAAGCTGTTCGACTAAGTGAGTGGATCCCGTAGCCATCAGAGTAATTTTGTCTTTTGGTTTTAGGGTTCCGTTCATCACTCGGACCAACATTACTACGCCCACATAGTTATCAAACCATGAGTCAATAATGAGCGCTTGCAAAGCTTGTGCGGCATCACCCTTTGGTGGCGGCACGCACCGAATCATTTCTTCTAAAACATCAGCAACGCCCAGTCCTGTTTTAGCGGAACAGGTAATTGCATTAGTTGCATCAATACCGATGACATCCTCAATCTCTTTCTTAGCCGACTCAGGATCTGCCGATGGTAAATCGATCTTATTGAGAATCGGAATGACCTCTACACCAAGCTCTGTGGCGGTATAGCAATTAGCGACCGTTTGCGCCTCAACCCCTTGGCTAGCATCAACCACTAATAAAGCACCCTCACATGCAGACAGAGAGCGACTGACCTCGTAAGAGAAATCGACGTGCCCTGGGGTATCAATTAAATTGAGATTATAGGTCTTACCATCTTTTGCCTTATATGCGAGGGCAGCCGTTTGGGCCTTAATGGTGATACCGCGCTCGCGCTCAATGTCCATTGAATCGAGAACCTGCTCCTCCATTTCACGGTCGGAGAGACCGCCGCACAGCTGAATAATTCGATCCGCTAGGGTCGATTTACCATGGTCAATATGGGCAATGATGGAGAAATTACGGATGTGATCCATTGGCGCTGTTCGATAGAGGTCTTGATAAAACGCCTTGTCGCAACGCAACACAATGATGCGCTGCAATAAGATGTCTTTTCCTTATTGTACTGGGACCCGAAAAATCAGCGCTTTTCCCTACCCCCCAAGGGAAATAACCCAAGCAAAAAGAGGTGACTTTTGGTCACCCCTTAATGGTTTTGATCCTGTATCCGGATTTATTTCTGAGCGGGGCGGATAGGTACTACGATGGTGGCATCGCCGCGACGGACGAAAATAGGGACTGCCTTACTTGGATCAAGTGCTTTGGTGACGGACTCAAATTGCTTAATCCCGGTAATATCGGCATCTCCAATTCGGACAATCACATCCCCAGCCCGTAAACCAGCTCTAGCGGCAGCACCATCACCAACATTGGCGATTTCTACGCCGCCTTTGCCGCCCAATTCCTTATTTTTGGCCTCAGTCAATTCGGTAACACTAATACCCAATGATTTGTTTGCCGTGCCCGCTTGCGGTGCTGGAGTCTCTGACTTACGTGCAACCGCTTTATCAGGCTCTGCATCCGCAACCACGACCGTTAAGTCACGTGTTGCCCCTTTGCGCCAAACTTTAACCGTTGCCGAGGTGCCAGGTTTGGTCTCACCCACAATACGAGGCAGATCGGTAGACTTATTGATATCGCGCCCGTTAAAGCTCAAGATCACGTCACCGGCTTCAATACCACCCTTAGCTGCGGGTGCGCCAGGTTCCGCGTTGCGGACAAAAGCGCCACGTGGTTTGCCAAGACCAAGGCTCTCAGCCACATCTTTATTGATTTCGCCAATCGCCACACCGATTCGTCCGCGCACTAAACGGCCGGTGGTTCTTAGTTGATCCGCGACCCGAATGGCCTCATCAATTGGGATTGCAAATGAAATTCCCATGTAGCCCCCCGAGCGACTGAAGATTTGAGAATTAATACCAATCACTTGTCCAGCCGTATTGAGCAATGGCCCACCGGAGTTTCCGGGATTGACTGCGACATCGGTTTGAATGAATGGCAAGTAGTCACCGGTGTCACGGCTTTTGGCCGACACAATTCCTGCGGTCACAGTATTTTCCAGGCCAAAAGGAGAACCAATCGCCACAACCCACTCGCCAACCTTCACTTTGGAGGAGTCGCCTAGAGGGAGTTTTGGTAAGCCGGTAGCATCAATCTTTAAAACTGCCAAATCAGTACGTTTGTCCGCACCGAGTAGTTTTGCCTTGAATTCACGCTTATCCGTTAAGGTGACATAAATCGTGGTTGCACCCTCAACTACGTGTGCATTGGTCATCACAATTCCATTGGAGTCAATAATGAATCCCGAACCAACGCCACGTTCAATTTCTTCTGGTTGGCCGCGTCGATTGCCCTGACCGCGTGGGGTATTTGGTGCTCCTGGAAGCGGTACCCCAAAAAAGCGGCGAAAGAATTCTGCTTGTTCATCAGGTATGCCTGGAACAGAACCTTGAGCCTGTTGATTGGATAACCTCTCAGTGGTGCGAATATTAACCACTGCGGGACTAGCCTTTTCAACCAATTCCACAAAATCTGGGATTGCGACCCGAGGCGGCTGGGTGTTTGTCTGGGAGGAAACCGCCGGAGAGAACGACAGAATTCCCCAGCTAAATACTGAGAAAACGACCAATAGAATTTTTTTCATACGAAATTGAGCTTTGCTCAACCCATTAGTTGCAATACTCTAGATATTAGGGCTTTTTCCCAAATATCAAGGTGCCGTTGGTACCCCCAAATCCAAAATTGTTTTTAACGGCGTAAGCAATTTTGAGATCCCTGGCGGTATTGGCACAGTAATCAAGGTCGCATTCAGGGTCTTGGTTGAAGATATTGATGGTGGGCGGTGATTTTTGATGGTGCAATGCAAGAACGGTAAAGACCGATTCAAGGCCTCCGGCGCCACCTAATAAATGCCCAGTCATTGACTTGGTAGAGTTCACCACCACTTTTTTGGCATGATCACCCAAAGCCGCCTTGATGGCATCTGTCTCATTCTTATCGCCCAAGGGTGTTGATGTGCCATGTGCGTTTACATACTGAATCTGATCTGCCGTAATCCCCGCATCGCGCATTGCGTTCACCATGCAACGGCGTGGGCCATCCATATTTGGTGCGGTCATGTGATAGGCATCACCGCTCATTCCAAAGCCACATAACTCCGCATAAATTTTGGCGCCACGCGCCTTCGCATGCTCATACTCTTCGAGTACCATCACGCCAGCGCCCTCACCCAAAACAAATCCATCGCGGTCTTTATCCCAAGGACGCGAAGCAGTTGCGGGATCATCATTACGGGTCGACAATGCTCTTGCGGCAGCAAAGCCGCCGATACCCAAGGCAGAAATAGTTGACTCAGCGCCGCCAGCGATCATGACATCTGCGTCACCATACTGAATCAAGCGGGCAGCCAAACCAATGCTATGCAAACCAGTCGTGCAAGCAGTAACCGCCGCGACATTTGGACCTTTGAGATTAAAGAGGATACTCAAATGCCCAGAAATCATATTAATGATCGAGCCGGGTACGAAAAATGGGGAGATACGCCGCGGCCCACGTGACAGTAACTCGGCATTGGTATCTTCAATCATCGGCAAACCGCCAATACCTGAGCCAACCAACACACCAATTCGCTCAGAATTTTGATCAGTTACCTCTAGGCCACTATCTTTAATAGCTTGGGTGCCTGCTGCGATTCCATAATGAATAAAGGTATCCATATGCCGAGCCTCTTTGGCAGAGATGTACTCCTCGACATTGAAATCCTTAACCTCACCAGCAAAATGCACACTAAGCGCTGAGTGGTCAAACTTAGTGACCGTGGCAATACCAGTCTTACCCGCAATCAGGTTATCCCATGCGGTTGCAACTGAATTACCAACTGGTGAAATCAGACCTAAGCCGGTGACCACCACGCGACGTGGTTGATGTGATGCGGGCACGGCTTAGCCTAGATAAGAATTAAGCCTGTCCAGCTTTCGTTTTTGCGAAATCAATCGCAAGCTGTACAGTGGTAATTTTTTCAGCTTCTTCATCTGGTATCTCAATACCAAACTCGTCTTCTAAAGCCATTACCAATTCAACTGTGTCAAGAGAGTCTGCGCCAAGGTCATTCACAAAAGAAGACTCATTTTTGATGTCTGCTTCTGGCACGCCTAACTGCTCAGCCACGATTTTCTTAACGCGTTGTTCGATGTTGTCCATTCATTCCCTCCGGGACTTGTTAA
>JBBAQJ010000034.1:0-11360 GCA_040400365.1 Polynucleobacter sp.
GTAGCGCACCCGCAACCGCGTAAACATGTCGTATTTATCATCGCCCGTGGCATGGCGCTGCGGGCGTTTTATTTTTGAGTTCCCCTCCAATCAGCACAAACGCCCATTGGTGATGGGCATCCTCAATGCCACACCAGATTCATTCTCGGATGGTGGGCGGTTTTATCAACGAGACGCAGGTCTCGTTCAGGCCGAGAAAATGCTCGCTGCTGGCGTTGACATCATTGATATTGGTGGAGAATCCACACGACCTGGGGCCGAACCCGTTGGCTTACAAGAGGAGCTCGATCGTGTCTTGCCGGTGATTGAAGCCCTTAAAGATTGCGGTGTTGCTCTCTCGATTGATACCTATAAGCCACAAACCATGCAAGCAGCGCTCGCCATGGGCGTTGATTGCGTCAATGATATTTGGGCCATGCGACAAGCAGGAGCGGTGGATGCTGTGAGATCAACCCAATCTGGCATCGTATTGATGCACATGCAGCGTGATCCCCAAACGATGCAATTTGATCCCAACTACCAACACGTGGTTCAAGAGGTGCAGGCATTCCTATTGGAGCGCGCCGCGATCATTGAGGAAGCTGGGGTCAGCTCACAACGCATTGCGATCGATCCTGGATTTGGGTTTGGTAAAAGCCTTGAGCACAACTATCAGTTATTGGCAGACATGAAAGCGTTCACTGAGCATGGTTACCCGGTCTTGGCGGGCTTATCACGCAAGTCCATGCTGGGTAAGGTCACCAATCTTGAGGTCGGCGAGCGTTTGATTCCGAGTATTGCGGCAGCCATCTTGGCAGTGGAGCGTGGTGCCATGATCGTGCGCACTCATGATGTGCCTGAGACCGTGAGTGCACTGCAGGTTTGGCAGGCTATGCGAGAGCAAAGCACCTCAGTTTTATAATGAACTATGACTAAAAAATATTTTGGGACCGATGGCATTCGGGGAGAAGTTGGAGTGCCACCCATCGTTCCAGAGTTTATGTTGCGCCTCGGTTACGCCACGGGCATGGTGCTAAAGCGTCATGGCAAAGCCAATGAGCGTCAACGCATCCTGATTGGCAAAGACACACGGGTCTCGGGCTATTTACTTGAAGCCGCCTTAGAGTCTGGGTTCTCGGCCGCAGGTGTTGATGTAACTCTGTGTGGACCGATGCCCACCCCCGGGGTGGCCTATCTCACTAAAGCGCTGCGTCTATCTGCTGGGGTGGTGATCTCTGCGTCGCATAACCTCTATCAAGATAACGGTATTAAGTTTTTTAATGGCAAAGGCGATAAGTTCTCCGATGCGATTGAGCTTGAGATTGAGGCGGAGCTTGAGAAACCGATGGGCTGTGTTAGCTCCGACAAAATTGGTAAGGCATTCCGATTGGATGATGCCGCAGGACGCTACATTGAGTTCTGCAAATCCACTTTTCCACAGGACCTTAATCTCAAAGGATTGAAGATTGTGGTCGATTGCGCGAATGGCGCTGCGTATCACACTGCACCGCCAGTATTTCATGAGCTCGGTGCTGAGGTGATTGCGATTGGGGTACAGCCTAATGGGAAGAACATTAACGATCATTGCGGTGCGACCGCACCAGCTGCGCTCATTGCTAAAGTGAAGGAGGTCAATGCCGATATTGGCATTGCGCTCGATGGCGATGCTGATCGCTTACAAATGGTGGATCAAAGTGGGCGTCTGTTTAATGGCGATGAGCTTCTCTATATCTTGGCTAAAGATCGCCTAGAGCAAGGTAAGGCAATTGGCGGAGTAGTGGGTACCTTAATGACGAACTTGGCAATTGAAGTTGCCATCAAGAACCTGGGTCTTGGATTTGAGCGAGCCAAGGTCGGAGATCGCTATGTCCTTGAAGTCTTGCAAGCAAAGCAGTGGGTCATTGGCGGAGAGGGCTCAGGGCATCTCTTATGCCTTGATCAACACAGCACCGGCGATGGCACGATTGCAGCGCTGCAAGTACTCGCAGCGATGCAACAAAAGCAACAATCCTTAAACGAACTGCTAGATGGCATCACCATCTATCCACAAGTGCTCATCAATGTGAAGACCAATGCAAACTACGAATGGCAAGCCGATCAAAAGCTCAACGCCATGGTCAGCAAGGTCGAGCAAAGCTTGATTGGTAAGGGCAGGGTTCTAATCCGGCCCTCAGGAACCGAGCCGGTCCTGCGCATCATGGTCGAAGCCAATCAGCAAAGCCTGGCACAAGCGAGTGCCGAGGCAATCGCAAGGGAAGTCAGCGTTTTCTGAGGTGAAATTGACTGACTTATAGCTTGTGCGGCGCATCAAGCCATTGTCATATTCATTTGTTAGACTGAATAATCTTCATTTAACACGAGGTGTCTCATGAAAAAGCCGTCAGTAGCCGCGAAGAAAGCAAAAGCACAGGAGTTATTTACCCTTTCTCACAAATTATTAGATGCTGCCAAACAGCTAAGTGAGCATCATGCAGCAGAGTTGCGCTATAACATGCAGCAAGCGATGGAGGCTGCCAAGACTGCTGCTCAAAAAGATATGACTAAATTGCAGGCAATGCAGAAGAAGGCAGCAACTGATGCAGCTAAGCGAATGGGTGTCTATCAGAAGAAGGTTAAGGCAATCCTGAGGGATATTGGTAACGAAGCGGCCGACGGTGCTGAAAAGCATTTTGATCGCGCTCGCGATGCGATTAGCGATTGGATTAAAGAGGCAGATAAGAAAATACCAATGGGTGGTGAAAAGCTTGCTAAGGTCGTGCGTGAGGTATCAGATGCAGGTGCCAAAGTATTTAAAGAAGGGCGCAAAGCAGTAGAGGATGCGATTGATTCGGCCGAAGAAAATTTACATACAGTTGCCAAAAAAGCCAGTAAAGCAATTCGGCCAAAGGCGCCAACGAAAAGAAAGACCCCGGCTAAAAAGTTAGTTCCCAGAAAAACTTCTCAGCCTGCGAAGAGGGCCCAATCAACCCCGTCTGGAAACGGTTCCGATCAGTCGCCTTTTTAATCGATTGAAGAGGGCGTGGGCTGGCGTAGTTTGCTAGCCCATTGATTTATTTGATTTTTTCAAGAAATTTCACTTAATTTTTTGTCATAAAAGCGTCACATTTCCTATTTAATGTCTAGGTATCGCAATGTGCGAGACCCATTTAAAGGAATATAAATGACGATTACCTTGAAAAAAGCCCTAGCCGTAGCGGCTCTTTCTATGACCACTGCTAGTTTTGCTCCGACAGCTTTTGCTGCAGACATTACAGGTGCTGGCGCAACATTCCCATATCCAATTTATGCCAAGTGGGCAGAGGCTTATAAAGCACGCACTGGCAATGGTTTGAACTATCAATCAATCGGCTCTTCAGGCGGTGTCAAACAAATTAAAGCCAAGACTGTAGACTTTGGTGCATCTGACAACCCAGTGAAGTTTGAAGATCTACAGGCCGATGGATTGGTTCAGTTCCCTGCAATTATTGGTGGCGTCGTACCGATCATTAATTTAGAAGGCATTAAGCCAGGTCAAATCCGTTTGGATGGCCAGACCTTAGCTGATATTTTTCAAGGTAAGATCACCAACTTTAACGATAAGCGGATTGCTGATTTGAATCCCGGGGTGAAGATTCCTGCTGGTGAAATCACTGTAGTCCACCGTGCTGACGGCTCGGGTACTACCGCAATCTTCACTGACTACTTAGCTAAAGTTAGTGCGGATTGGAAATCTGTAGTTGGTGCAGGTGCTGCTGTGAAGTGGCCTGCCGCATCTTCAGTGGGCGGCAAAGGTAACGAAGGTGTTGCAGCAAACGTTGCCCGAGTTAAGAATTCGATTGGTTATGTGGAGTACGCCTATGCCAAGAAGAACAATATGACCCATGTACAGCTTCGTAATGCTGCTGGACAGTTTGTGCAACCCGATGACGATACATTCGCAGCAGCGGCAGCCGGAACGGATTGGGCCAAGATTCCTGGAATGGGGACTTTTATTACCAATGCTGGCGGTGCAAAATCCTGGCCAATCACTGGCGCATCATTCATCCTGATGTATAAAAACCCAACTAATAAGGCAAGTTCTGCTGAAGTGTTGAAGTTCTTTGATTTCGCCTTTAAAGAGGGTAAAAAGATGGCTGCCGAGTTGGACTATGTGCCAATGCCGGATGCCACTACCGACTTCATTCGTAAGAACGTTTGGAATCAAATTAATACGAAGTAATCTCTTTACTGACTGTTCTAAAATCAGCCCTAGTTCGTCTGGGGCTGTTTTTGTCTAAAAAGGTCTATATATGGAAGCGGCGTTAGTTAATCACGCAGTCAATCAGGAAGTATTGAGTATTGCTAGACGTCAGCGTGTCTTAGATCGAGTTTTTAAATACTCCACCCAATTTTTTGCACTCACCGTATTACTTGCATTGCTTGGGATTATTGCTTCTTTAATTTTCAACGCGGCACCCGCACTCAGTAAATTTGGTTTTGGATTTTTCACCACGGTAGAGTGGGACATTATTAATGGCGAGTTTGGTGGCTTGATTGCCATCTACGGAACCATCATGACCTCGCTGATTGCTCTGGTGATCGCAGTGCCACTGAGCTTTGGAATCGCAGTCTTCTTAACGGAGATTTGTCCTACCGTTTTGCGACGCCCCCTTGGAACTGCGATTGAGATCTTGGCTGCAGTACCGTCGATTATTTACGGCATGTTTGGCCTGTTTATATTTGCCCCTTTATTTGCTGATTACATTCAGCCCGCTCTTGCTGCAACGCTCGGTCAAATACCAGGTCTTGGTATTTTATTTTCAGGTGCATTTAATGGTATTGGCATTTTATGTGCCGGCTTAATCTTGGCGATGATGGTTCTGCCATTTATTGCTTCAGTAATGCGCGATGTATTTGAGATCGTTCCACCGGTTCTTAAAGAGTCGGCTTATGGAATTGGTTGCACCACTTGGGAAGTGGTTAAGAACGTTGTGTTGCCTTACACCAAGACCGGTGTGATTGGCGGCATTATGTTGGGCTTAGGCCGTGCTCTTGGTGAAACGATGGCTGTGACTTTCGTTATTGGTAATGCCCATAAGATTTCCGCGTCATTATTTGCACCTGGTAACTCGATTGCATCAACCTTAGCGAACGAGTTCGGCGAGGCCGAAGTTGGTTTGCACTACTCCTCATTGTTTGCCTTAGGTTTGGCATTGTTTGTGATTACTTTCATTGTTTTATCACTTGCCAAAATCATGTTGATGCGAATGGAAGCCAATCAAGGAGTAAAAACCTAATGAGTACGCGCGATCCGTCGTTATTTGCAAAGCGAAAGCGGGCCAATGCTCTGGGCCTGACCTTTTCTATGATTGCTATGTCAATCGGCATGCTGTTTCTTTTCTGGATTTTGGCTATTTTGTTGTGGAAGGGTTTTGCTGCAATTAGCCCATCCTTATTCCTGGCCAGCACCCCAGCGCCTGGATCTGAAGGGGGCGGTTTAGCTAACCCAATCGTCGGTAGCTTGATGATGGTTTTTTTCTGTGCCTTCATCAGCACTCCGATCGGAATCTTGGCCGGTATTTATCTTTCAGAGTATGGTCAAAATAATAAATTTTCAGAAGTGACGCGTTTTGTCACCGATATTATGTTGTCGGCTCCATCCATTGTGATCGGCTTGTTTGTTTATGCCATCATCGTATATCAAGTGAAGCACTTTTCAGGATGGGCTGGAACCGTAGCACTTTCCTTGATTGCAATCCCGGTGGTCGTGCGTACCACTGAAAATATGTTGAAGCTGGTACCAACCACGCTGCGAGAGGCTGCTTTTGCGCTCGGGGCACCAAAATGGAAGGTGTCTCTGAGCGTTGTTTTGCGAGCTGCGAAAAGTGGCGTAATCACCGGCGTATTGCTAGCAATTGCACGGGTGAGTGGCGAAACTGCGCCACTCCTCTTTACTGCTCTGAATAACCAGTTCTTCTCCACCAATATGAATGCCCCGATGGCTAATTTACCGGTGGTGATTTTCCAGTTTGCCATGAGCCCCTATGACAATTGGGTCAATTTGGCCTGGGGTGGTGCACTCTTAATTACGTTTGCGGTTCTTGGTTTAAATATTTTGGCTCGCGTAGTATTACGTGAAAAGGTAAAAGTATGACAATGATGAAAACGATGTTCCATGCGGATATTAATCAGACGGTTGAACAGCACTCGGCTGAACAGGTGGAAATTGCCCTGAAGATTAAGGACCTAAACTTTTTCTATGGTAGTTTTCAAGGGCTCAAAAATATTAACTTAGATATCTTGGAGCGTAAAGTCACCGCATTTATTGGTCCATCGGGCTGCGGTAAATCAACTTTATTACGAACCTTAAATCGGATGTATGACCTATACCCTGGTCAACGTGCGGAAGGTGAGATCACCTTCTATGGCGAGAACATTTTGGAGAAGGGCAAGGATGTCAATTTACTCCGCTCACGGATTGGGATGGTTTTTCAAAAACCGACACCATTTCCAATGTCAATTTATGAGAACATTGCCTTTGGTGTTCGTCTCTATGAGCGCCTATCCAAAGCAGAGATGGATGAGCGGGTTGAGTGGGCATTGAATAAAGCAGCCCTATGGAATGAGGTCAAAGATAAGCTCAATCAAAGTGGTTTATCGCTCTCCGGTGGTCAACAGCAACGGCTATGTATTGCTCGTGGCGTGGCCGTGAAGCCATCGGTTTTGTTATTGGATGAGCCAACCTCGGCTCTAGACCCAATTTCAACGGCTAAGGTGGAGGAGCTAATCAATGAGCTCAAAAAGGATTACACGATTGCGATTGTGACTCATAATATGCAACAAGCTGCGCGTGTTTCTGATTTCACCGCCTATATGTATTTGGGTGAATTGATTGAGTACGGCAAAACCGATGAGATATTTATTAAACCAAAACGAAAAGAAACTGAAGATTACATTACTGGACGTTTTGGTTAGTGAGGAGAAGCAATGAATGATCGCCACCTATCATCCCAATTTGACGAGGACTTAAATTCCTTATGTAGCAAGCTGCTCAAAATGGGCGGCTTGGTAGAGTCTCAGGTTGAGGTCGCCATGCGCGGGTTTTCTGAAACTAATATTGATTTATGTAATCAGGTCATTGAACGGGAGAAATCAATCAATACCTTAGAAGTTGAAATTGATTCTGCATGTACTGAACTAATTGCACGTCGTCAACCGACAGCGCGTGACTTGCGTTTAGTGATGGCGATTTCTAAGGCGATTACTAATCTTGAGCGAGCCGGCGATGAAGCAGAAATTGTTGCAAAGCGTGCCAAGCGAGTGATTGAGCAAGCTCCTAATTACAAAATTAATGCTGCTGAAATAAAGCTCTCTGGGCAAATGGCCATTGATCTTTTGCGCCGCTCTCTGGATTGTTTCGCACGCCTTGACGCAGCATCTGCAGCTAAAGTCGTTGAGGATGATCGACAAATTGATGAAGAATTTAGGGGTTTTGTGCGTAAGCTGATTACGTATATGGCAGAAGACCCAAAGATGATCTCAACCGGCCTTGACCTTTTATCGATTGCAAAGGCGATAGAACGGATTGGTGATCACTCAAAAAATATTGCAGAGTTTGTGATTTATATCGTGAAGGGCGCAGATGTTCGTCATGTGCCGCATGACGACCTCGTCCGCGAAGCTACCAAATAGCCCATGTCGCATCGCATTCTGGTTATTGAAGACGAACCTTCGATTGCAGAACTCATTGCGATTAATTTAACGCATGCAGGATTTACTGTGGAGCGTGCTCTGCAGTCTGAGGAGGGACTTCAAAAAATAAAGTCCCAAAAGCCTGATTTGTTGATCCTAGATTGGATGATGCCAGGCAAGTCGGGGGTGCAATTTACCAAGGAACTGCGCTCAAGCCCTGAGTTGCAAAATATTCCCATTCTGATGCTTACTGCGAAGGGTGCCGAGGCTGACAAGATCCAGGGTTTAGATTCTGGAGCGGATGATTATGTCACGAAGCCATTTTCCCCTAAAGAGTTAATTGCTCGAGTAAGGGCGCTATTACGACGTAATACTGTTTTGGGAATGGGCGATGATGTACTAAGGCTTGGCCCCATTCAGTTGGATCCTATTACGCACCGCATTACCGTTACCCACCCTGGAGAAAAAGAAAAATCGCTTAACTTGGGACCAACGGAATTTCGCCTACTTCAGTTCTTTATGGGTAATCCAGAGCGTGTGCATACTCGTACTCAGCTGCTAGATCGAGTTTGGGGTGACCAGGTTTATATCGAGGAGCGGACTGTCGATGTTCATATTAAGCGCTTACGCGCTGCTTTATCGGCAGCTAATTGCGACCAATACATCGAGACCGTGCGTGGTAGTGGTTACCGAATCACTAAAACCCCAGGTTAGGATATCTGCCTAATTTTTGAGCATCTCTGCAAGATGCTCTAAGATGTCCTCATGTTTTCTGGATTTCTGCGCCTTATCCCAATCCTTCTGCTCGCTGGTGTTGCTGGCTTGATTGGTGAGTCATTTGTGGGTGATGAGCTTGGTTGGCTTATTGCGGTATTTATTATCGTTCTTAGTCTTTTCATCGCTTACGTCAATCAATCCCGTCTGGATGCCTTTGTGAAGGGCGCAGGGATTTCTCATCTGTCTGGATTTGGTGGTGCCTGGGCTGAGATCTTCTTCAAACTCCAACGCATTATTACCGGCTTACGTAAAGACATCGAGCAGGCGGAGCGCCAACATAAACGCTTTATTGAAGCCTTTCAGGCATCCCCTAATGGCATTGTGATGCTCGATGATCAGGATCAAATCGAGTGGTGCAATGCGATTGCGGAACGCTTTTTGGGGATTGAGCTCAAACGAGATGTTTTGCAACGCATTCATTACATCGTCCGCAAGCCTGAGTTTGTGCAATACATTACTGAGCGCAATTATGAAGAGCCGATTGTGCTGGAGAAGATGAGTAGCTCGAACCTGATTCTTCGTTTGCAAGCCTTCCCATTCTCTGAGAACCGGCGCTTGGTCTTGATTCAGGATATTACCGATTTGAGTAAGGCTGAGGCGATGCGGAGAGACTTCGTGGCGAACGTTTCGCACGAGATGCGCACGCCACTCACGGTTATGATGGGATTTTTGGAGACGGTTCAAACCCTTGATTTACCGCCTGAGCAAAAAGCCCAATACCTTGAGATGATGATGGACCAGGGTAAGCGTATGAAAAACCTCGTTGAGGATCTCTTAACCCTGGCAAATCTCGAGGCCAACACACAACCTGCACCTCTAAACAGTGTCTCGATGAGTTATTTGATGTCGCTCATCAAAAATGATGCTTATGCCTTGTCGCAGGGTAAACATGCTCTGAACTTTAACCTCAATACACCCTGTAATTTATTAGGTGAAGAGCGCGAGGTGTTGTCCGCTTTTAGTAATTTGGTGTCCAATGCGATCCGGTATACCCCCGAGGTTGGATCGGTGACGGTCTCATGGGGTATTAATGCCGCGGGTGAGGGCGAGTTCTCGGTCACCGATACTGGCCCAGGTATTTCATCAGAACATATTCCGCGCTTAACGGAGCGTTTTTATCGGGTTGATCGAAGTCGCTCGCGTGAGACCGGTGGCACTGGCTTAGGATTGGCGATTGTGAAGCATGTGGCTAATCGCCATCAAGCCCAGTTATTGATTGAGAGTACCCTCGGCAAGGGCAGTACCTTTACTCTGCGCTTTCCCCCCGAACGAATTTCTTAAGCAGTTCGAGTTGACCCACGATCGGGGTTTGGTTGATGCGTGGTTTACTCTTGACATAACTACCATCTGCCTTCATGAGCCATGCTGAGGCATTGTCCTTGAGCAAAATCATCAAGCCCTCGTTAATCACCCGCTGCTTGAGTTTGGGATCTTTGATGGGGAAGGCAACTTCTACACGGCGTAGCAAATTACGTTCCATCCAGTCTGCACTGGACAGATAGACCTGCTCGGAGCCGCCATGGTAGAAGTAATAAATCCGGTGATGCTCTAAAAAGCGACCTACGATCGAGCGTACCTTAATGTTCTCGGATAGGCCCTTGACCCCGGGGCGTAGGGCGCAGACACCGCGCACAATTAGGTCAATCTTCACTCCAGCTTGCGAGGCTTTATAGAGCTCCTCGATAATGGTCTTTTCTAAAAGTGCATTCATCTTACCGATGATGCGCGCTTTCTTGCCTTGCCTCGCAGCTTTGGTCTCAGCACGGATGTGATGCACGAGTTGCTCAAGCATCGTGAAGGGTGCTTCCCATAGCTCTCGGGTCTCGAGTTGCATACCAGTCCCCGTGAGTTGCTGAAAAACCTGATGCACATCCTTAGTGATAAGTGGATCGCAGGTCATCAAACCAAAATCAGTGTAGAGCTTGGCGGTACGAGGGTGGTAGTTACCGGTTCCTAGGTGTGCGTAGCGTACCAGCGCGGTCTTACCCGACTTATGGATTTTCTCTTTCCGAACAATCAGTAAGAGCTTGGCATGGCATTTATGACCGACCACCCCATACACCACGTGCGCGCCTACTTCCTCTAAACGGGCTGCCCAATTGATATTGGTTTGCTCATCAAAGCGGGCAAGAAGCTCAAGCACCACCGTAACCTCTTTGCCATTTTGGGCTGCCTCAATCAGCGCCTCCATCACCGGTGATTTATCGCCAGTTCGATATACCGTTTGCTTAATCGCCATGACGTGAGGGTCTCGACTGGCTTCGCGTAAGAGGTCTAAGACGGGCTCAAAGCTTTCATAAGGATGATGCAAGAGTAGATCGGACTGTTTAATGCGCTCAAAGAATGAGATCACGCCATTACCTGAGCCGCGTTTGAATGGCATAGCAGGGATATGAGGCTTAAAGACTAGCTTGGGCTCATCGACCAAGTCAGGGAGTTGCGCAAGGCGGACTAAATTGACCGGGCCATTAACCCGATAGCAATCGCGCATGTCGAGATTGTTCTCTTTACATAGGCGTTGTAACAACGTCTCTGGAATATTGATGTTTGCTTCAAGTCGCACGGCATCGCCTAAATGGCGGGTGGGCAACTCACCTTGTAAGGCTTGGCGTAAGTCGGTGATCTCGTCATCGGATACAAAGAGATCGGAATTGCGCGTGACCCGAAATTGATAACAGCCTAGGACGCTCATTCCTGGGAACAGTTGACCTACAAAGGCCTGAATAAACGATGATAAAAAGACAAATGCTTCTTGACGACCCGCAAGGCGCCTAGGCATTTTGACCAAGCGAGGGAGTGAACGCGGCGCCTGTACCACAGCGAGATTCGCTTTGCGCCCAAATGCATCCTTACCCTCGAGCTGAACAATAAAGTTCAGACTCTTATTGATGACGCGTGGAAATGGGTGAACGGGGTCGAGCGCGATGGGTGTTAGGAGGGGAAAGAGCTCTTCT
>JBBAQJ010000034.1:11370-14743 GCA_040400365.1 Polynucleobacter sp.
CAGTGCTCGGGCAGTAAGAACTGAATATTGACTTTACAAAGTTGAGGAAGTAAAACTTGCTGATACAGGTGGTATTGGCGATCAACGAGCGCATGCGCGTGTTGAGAGACTAACTCATAGTTCTCAGCAATTGTGCGCCCGTCAGCACCCACTTTTAAGGGGTTATCGATGAGCTGCTCTTTGATGCCCGACATCCGGATCTCAAAAAACTCATCGAGATTACTTGAGACAATACTCAGAAAGCGAATACGCTCGAGGAGGGGGATCTTTGGATCCTCGGCTTGCGCCAGAACCCTTGAATTAAACTCCAGGATACCGATTTCACGGTTGAGTAATAAAAGTGACATATCTCTTTATATTTCACAAATGTGTCACTTTTATTTCATACGATAATAGTCTTTGATCCTAATAAATTCTAAATACCGTGTCTAAGACCAGCACCCCCAATAAGCCCGGACTAGACCTAGTGGCCGCTGTGGACCTTGGCTCCAATAGCTTTCGACTGCTCATCTGCCAGGCCTACATTACCCCCTCCGGGATGCAGTTACGTACCATCGATACCCTGCGTGAACCGGTCCGCTTGGCGGCAGGCTTAACCCCCGGCAAGGTCCTGGATGATGAGGCAATGGAGCGGGGCTTAGGCGCAATTCGACGCTTTGGGGAGCGCTTGCGGGGCTTTAGACCCGAACAAGTGAGAGCCGTCGCCACCAATACCTTGCGGGTAGCACGCAATGCGCAAAAGTTTGTGCAAGAAGCTCAGGTTGCCTTGGGATTTCCGATTGAGGTGATCGCCGGAGTTGAAGAAGCCCGCTTGATTTACATCGGCACTTCCCATGAGGCACCAGCCGTCTCTGGTAATCGCTTGGTGATCGATGTGGGTGGCGGCTCAAGCGAGTTCATCATCGGCAAGGGCTATGAGCCTAAGCTCTTAGAGAGTCTTTATATCGGCTGCGTATCGCATAGCATCCGATTTTTCCCGAACGGCGCGATTGATCCCCATGCATTTAAGGAGGCGGAGCTAGCGGCACGTCGCGAGGTGCAAGTGATTAAAGGACGATTTAGTAAATCAGGCTGGAATCAGGTGATTGGCTCATCCGGAACAGCGCGTGCTTTATCGGATTTGATTGCAGACAACAAACTCAATGGTTCTGGGGAGAAGTCGACCCTTGACCCCTTGGATAATAGTGGTGCGGGCGTGATTACCTTGCAAGGCCTCAAGGGTCTGAAGAAGCGCCTTTTGGACTTTGATCACATCGATCGCGTCAATCTCATCAACCTCAAGGATGATCGCCGCCCCGTCTTACCAGGTGGACTATCCATCATGCTCGCCATCTTTGATGAGTTAGGTATTGAGCGCATGGAGGTCAGCGATGCAGCATTGCGCGTGGGTGTTCTCTATGATCTATTGGGTCGTACGCAACATGACGATATGCGCTTTGTCACCGTTGAGCAGTTTATGCAACGCTATGCAGTCGATCGTGAGCAGGCGCATCGCTTAGGGATGCTGGCGGCGGATTTCTTGGCCCAATTACCAAAGCCGAATCATGAGAGCCGCACCGATAATCTTGCTTTACTTGGCTGGTCAGCCAACTTACATGAGGTGGGATTATCGATCTCGCATAACGGCTATCACAAGCACTCGGCTTATATCGCAGCAAATGCCGATATGCCAGGGTTCTCCAAGAATGATCAAGCCCGACTGGCGGCGCTCTTATTGGGACACACCGGTAAACTTGGCAAACTTTCTAACAATGCCAACTTCACCGACTGGCGCATGTTGTTCTGCATCCGTCTAGCGCATGTCTTGTGCCGCTCACGCATGGATGAGCATTTACCCAAGGTGAAGGTGAAGAACCCTAACACTGAGACCTTTGAGGTCTTGCTTGATCGACAGTGGGCAAGTGCCCACCCCTTAACCGAGTTCAGTCTGCGTAAAGAAGCAGCGGAGTGGGAACGAATTGGGTATCGCTATACGCTAAAGCTAACGGATTAGCAGTACTCGAATAGTTTTGGTCAATCCCTTTTGAATCAAGGGAGATTGTTGATATTCAATCGAAAACAAACTAAAATTTCAAGACTACTTCCCTGATAGTTTCATCTGTCAGGCGCAGGGCCTCTATTGAGGCCCTTGCTTTTTTGAGCCACCTGTAATCAATCCGCCTTTTCTAGAAAATGCTTCGCGTAGCGCGGATTCATTTCGGAGAGACGCAACATCGTGAGTAGGTCGGCGGTGTTGAAGTCTGGATCCCAAGCCGGAGCACTGCAAATCTTTGCTCCAAGTTTTAGGTAGCCCTTGATGAGTGGTGGCGCTTCAACATCAAGACCGCCATTGAGACGATCTAAGGGGAGGGGTAACTTCGGAAATGCATGGTTCTCAACCGGTGCCATTTGCTCTGGCCCGAGTGAGTTGTAAAGGCTTGCCGCATAGTGACCACCATCGGCCATCGGAATGCTGGCGCAACCAAGCATGATCTCATATTGGTGCTGTTTCATGTACTGGCCAAGACCACTCCACAAAGCCATGATCACTGCACCCGAGCGATAGTCCTCATGCACACACGATCGACCCACTTCAACCATTTTGGGGCGTAAGTGATTAATGCGAGAGAGATCAAACTCCGAATCCGAGTAAAGACGACCGAGTTGGCTCGCTTTATGCGGTGGCAGGACCCTGTAGGTACCAATGACGCGCAAGGTCTCTGGGTCACGAATGAGCAAGTGGTCGCAATAGGCATCAAACTCGTCGATATCAAGACCCTCTTCATTGGCTGGTAAATGAGCACCCATCTCTTCAGCAAATACCTTATAACGCAGACGCTGCGCTTCTTTAATCTCTTCGTCATTAATGGCCCACGAGATCTTAAAGGGCGCGCGTTTGACTTTGCCTAATAGTTGGGGGACGTTTTCTAATCCGGTCTTGGATGAAGATGTCTCAGATTTGGTCTCACCCTTGGTGGCCTCGGGCTTTTTGCCAAAGAACTTCTTGAGGGGATTCAATTTATCCGCCCAGGGTTTTGTAGAAATTGATGTGTTCGCATGACGTTTCGTTGTAATAAATAAGTTGTCCAGAGGCGAAAAGGGATTTGGGATATCAGGCATCGCAGTTCCATTGTTGATAGCCTGATCCTATAGGGCATATATTACAGGAATAAGGCAGGGGTGACAGAATCATAAGTAATTGATTTTATTAAATAAATTCTTGATAAAGGACGGCGGCCCAGATCACAAAGGCGATTAATAGGGCTAGCATCACAGCGGCAGAGCCAAAATCCTTGGCTCGTTTAGAGAGGTCATGGTGCTCAAAAGAGATCCGATCGATGGCAGCCTCAACGCTCGAGTTGAGAAGTTCGATTACCAGCACCATGATTAAGGA
>JBBAQJ010000035.1:0-14477 GCA_040400365.1 Polynucleobacter sp.
ACGCCATCATCGGCTCATTCTTTAGCATTAATCACATCAAAATTGAGCGCATCCGTTAAACAGCCTGCCTTTGTGGTTGAGGTGCCATACACAACCTCACCCAAAATGACTCGATACGAGGGCCCGCTGATTGACCCAAATCCGGAACCTCGCTATTTGGATGCCAAGCGTCGTGAGCTTGACCTTCTTGGGCCTGAGCTATTTGCCCAGAGCGATACTCCACAGACGCGCGAACTCATTTCTAAGGCAGCTACCGCTTTAAATTGCACAAATGCATCACGAATTGAAAGGATTGAGGATTTAGCTTTATGCCTCAATGAAGATATAGCTCTTTTAGAAAACGATATTCTTACCGCCATCTGTTTTTGCTTTCCAAGCAGTTGGGTGCCTGCAAAACGGCTAGGTATGGCGCTTGCACAAATTCATCATCCAGTAGCCGATGGGGAGCGACTGGTGCAAGCCAGCCCAAAGATCGCCCACGTGATGAGTGATCCTCAGCAAGGATCCTTTCGTCGCTATGTTTGGACGATTAGTAATAGTGCGGAGTTAAGTCAGCACCCCTTACGAAAGTCAAAAGCGATTCCCAAAAGGGTTGAGGATTTATATTACCGCCTAGAGACCCAAACCACCATGCCAATCATTACCTCTCAGGGTCGAGCTAGTCTATTTCTTGTGAAGGTTGAGGTTTGCCCGTTGATGGTGTTTTGGCAAAACCCAGAGCAACGCGCCCAAATCTGTGCGAGTATTCAATCCATGAGCGAAGCAGTATTGGAATACAAAAATTTGCACTCGATTAAAGCCTTACTGCTCAAGAATGGGTGATTGAATAGGGTTGTGCCATGGATAATTTTGGACCGATTATTTTGATTGAGGTCATCCTCGTATTTGGCGGGGTACTACTCTTTGCATGGTGGCAATTGCGCGATCTCAAGAGAGAACGCGAGAAGGATCAAAAAAAGAGGGAAGAGGAAAAGTCCTGAGCATATTGCACTGCATCGATAGGCACCACCCCCAATACTTGCTAAAAATTAGAATTACACTAAGATGAACTTACTGTGCCAAAACCAGCTACTAAATACTTTCCTGAAGAGAGCTATACCGAACTCGATTTGGTCAGCTTGTCTTATGTCAGCGATGCGACCGAAGAGTTCGGCATTCTGGCATTAATGCAGCTCGTTGATAAGGCATCGCGTCGCAATAAGAGCTTAAACATCACGGGCGTTTTATCGTTTGATAATGGTCGCTTTGGCCAGATACTCGAGGGTAAACCTAAGGATGTGGAATTGCTTTGGGAGGCCATTCAGCGAGATCCCCGCCACTCGAATGTGGTATCGCTCGGCATGAAACGTATCAATTCTCGGCGTTTTGCTAACTGGTCAATGCGTTTGTGTGGTCGAGAAGAAATTACTTCCGCCAACCCCGACCTCAAGCTCTAATTATTTTTGTAACTCGCACTGCATGATGGGGTATCCATCTTGCAAGCTTGCCTGCACATACTGATCGGTCTTCAATACGTAAACCTTCACCCCTTTGCCGTCACCAATATTGTTGACATTCGTAAAAAGCGCAGTCTTGTTATCAATCCGTTTTAAGCTTGCAATAGTAGTCGGTTCACCAATGCTAAATTTAGAACCGGTCCAGCGGTCGGGTCGAATAAAGTCACCTTTAATCATTTTGCCGCGGTAGGTCTTCATATAGATGCAATCTTTTTGATTGAGGATTAAGTCGACTGGATCATCTTTACGATCAAACCAGCTTGCATGTAATAATGAGCTTGATAGAAGTAGCGCTACGCACAATAAAGGGTTAATGAAGCGCTTCTTCATGATGCAAAAATTAGATCAATTGAGGACCTTGTAGCCTCGACCCACGAGGCATTTCTTAACGACGGCTTCTTGCGATTCATTCCCTTGATAGGCTCCACCCGCAGCCCCGATCACTGCACCGGCTCCAGCGGCCTGAAGAATATCCGTGCGATTACCGCCAGTAACGAGTCCTAGCAAACCCCCAACGACAGCCCCTGCACCCGCACCTTTGGCAGCCGTACCACCCATGCCGCTTGCTTCCTTGGCATAGTTTTGGCATTCAGCGAGATCTTTCTCGTAGCGCGCTTCATTGACACCCTTCATGTCGACAATCGGACGCACATCGGCACCCGCACAGGCGGCTAGCAGCAATGCAGCTAGGGGTATGAGATAGACCTTGGTCGGTTGATGAAGATTCAAGTAATTACCTCCTAGATTATTAAAGCAAAGGCCATGGGGATCGTCAAGGCTTGCGTGATCAATCCCTAAACCGGCCATCTTCAATACGCTTTAAGCCCTGCGGATCCCGTTGATAAAGATAAACCCAAGCGATTTGCCGTTCGGATACTCCAATGAGATGGATATGGCGTAATGCGCGCTCATATTCATGAGGACTTGGATCTTTTGGCGAACACTCTTCATACCGATCAATCGCATCAAGTAATTGCAGGTCATTTAAGCGCCATAGTTCTCCATGAACCCAACTTTCTGCAAACTGGGTTGACTTGCTAGGTCGATCTGTAGCGCCGGGATACCAGGATATTCGATAGAGTAGACCAGGCATCTGCGCCATACCTAAACACTCAGCCCCTGCATGAAATTGCATGGCATTGGGATGGGTAAAGGAGCTCATTAAGGTTCCATAGACAAACAGTAAATCGGTGCTCATGATCGTTTTACATGGAAACCCTAATAGGAGGAAGTAAAAAGCCTATTCACAATCAAAATCTTAATCGATGAAGAAGGTGCATCAAGATGAAAACCGTTAGTCAGTTGCTCGCAGAAAAAAATCACCGAATCGAAACCATTACTCCCAATGTGCATGTGTTTGATGCCCTAAAACTCATGCTAGAGAAAGACATAGGCTCACTTCTCGTGATTGAGTTTGGCAACCTAGTCGGAATTTTTACTGAGCGCGACTACGCCCGAAAATTAGTCCTGCAGGGCAAAAGCTCACAAAATACCTTGGTGCGAGATGTCATGAGTACCAAACTAATTACGGTCAAGCCTGAAGACAGCCTAGATTACTGTATGCAGCTTGTGACGGAAAAACGCATCCGCCATCTGCCGGTATTAGATGGTGGCCGCTTAATTGGCATGCTATCGATTGGGGATTTGCTCAAAGCTGCGCTCGCAGAGCAGGCTGCTACGATTGCACAACTTGAAGCGTATATTAATTCTTAAAGCCCCATTTCTTTAAAGACGTCCTTGGCTGTGCGAAAGCTATCAATGGCTGCGGGGACACCGCAATAAATTGCCGATTGCAAAAAGATCTCCGCAATCTCATCCTTGCTTAAGCCATTATTGATTGCCCCCTTAACATGCAGTTTGAGTTCATGGGGGCGATTGAGTGCGGTGAGCATCGCTAAATTAACAATACTGCGGGTCTCCCGATCAAGGCCAGGCCGATTCCAGATTTCATTCCAGCAGTATTCGGTCACCAACTCTTGGAGCGGTAAGTTAAACGCATCGGCATTGCGAATCGCTTGATCCACATACTCGGCGCCGAGCACCTCACGACGGGTTTTTAATCCCTTTTCAAAAGCATCACGATTCATGGCTGTCTCCTCAATGATTTACTAAACAGCAGTATAGTTATAGGCATGAATAAGCGTTGGATTCTGGGAATTTTGATCGTGACATTAGGTTTATCTGCCTGCGGAACCCCAGAGAGTGGCTTTCGTGTGGTTCAACGTTCCGACGGCATGATTGGGGTGCAGGCAGTGAAGGGTGCTAAAGAGATCGAGGCGCAGGAGCTAGCAACGAAAGAGTGCAAAAAGAATGGAAAATCCGTCGCCCGAATCTCAGAGGCGCGCACCACCCATAATGACAAATTTCCAATGATTTATATTTACCAATGTTTACGCTAGCCATACCTAGCGAACTAATCTAATGTCGATTCATACCCATACCCAAACCATTCCGCTATTTCCATTAGGAACCACTTTATTTCCCGATGGCGTCATGCTGCTCAAAATCTTTGAGGTGCGTTATCTCGATATGGTCAAACAGTGCGTGCGTGAAGGTTCCGGCTTTGGTGTGGTCACTCTAAACAGTGGGAATGAGGTGCGCCTGCCGGGTCAAGAGGTTGGTTTCAATGCGGTGGGAACCTTTGCCCGGATTAAAGAATTTGACCCGGTACAACCTAGTCTATACATGATTCAATGCCAAGGAGAGCAACGTTTTCGTGTCAAAACTAGCGAAACTAAGCGCAATGGCTTGATTGTTGCCGAGGTTGATTTCATCGAAGACGATGCCTTCATGGAGGTCCCTGAGGATCTAAAAATTGCCTCCACGGTATTGGGTAAAGTGATTCAGTCTTTTAAAGAGCAGGGTGCAGCCCTTGGGAAAGAGCTACCCTTCAGTAAACCCTATCGCTTTAACGAATGCGGCTGGGTCGCCAATCGATGGTGTGAGCTCTTGCAGTTAAGTCCTGGTCAAAAGCAATTTTTCCTAGAGCAAGAGAGTCCCCGTCTACGGCTGGATCTGATTCATGAATTACTCGAAGAGATGGGTGTTTATAGGGCTGTGAAATAATGATTTTTATTACAAAAGTAATATAACTATATAAACAATTGGAGATCGCATCATGAAATTGAATATTGCATTCGGTTTAATTGTTTCAGTGGTTCTGGGTTTTAGCCATGCACATGCACAAAGTAACTGGCCAAGTGGTCAAACTGTTCGAGTAATCGTGCCTTTTCCTGGGGGAGCAAGCACACTTGATTCGGTAGTTCGTACTGTTACTCCAGAAATGAGTAAGGCCCTTGCATCACCTGTGATTGTCGATAACAGACCTGGCGCAGGAACGGTCATTGGGGTTGATGCAACCGCGAAGGCAACGGATGGAAATACAGTTGGCGGCGTTGCAAATAGTTTTACGGTCAATCAGACCTTAGTAAAAAACTTACCCTACAACACCACGAAAGATTTACAGGCTGTTATCTTGATGGCTAAAACAGCCAATGTACTTGCAGTTCGTCCTGGATTGCCAGTTAATAATTTGAAAGAATTAATTGCTTATGCAAAGAAGAATCCTGGAAAACTATCCTATGGATCATTTGGTAATGGCACAACTGCTCATTTTGCAGGAGAAATGCTAAAGTCCCAAGCTGGAATTTTTGTGGTTCACATCCCTTATCGTGGTCAAGGACCTGCATTAACTGATTTGCTGGCTGGAAATATCGACATGATGTTTGGTAACTTGCCAGATTTTCTGCCTCACATTAAATCGGGTAAGTTAAAAGCCATCGGCACAACCTATTTGACACGTGCGCCCTTGGCCCCAGAGATCCCAACCATCGCCGAGCAGGGATTCCCAAAATTCGAGACAGACTCTTGGTATGGCATTGTGGCCCCAGCAAGTATGCCCAAAGATCGAGTAGATAAGGTCAATGCGGCAATTAATCAAGCGCTTCAAGATCCTGCAGTCAAAAAGAATTTTGCTGATCGAGGCATTGAGATTATTGGTGGAACACCTGCTAAATTTTCTGAGCATATTCAAGCTGAAATTTCAAAATACGCGCAGATTGTGAAGAGTTCTGGAATGACGATTGATTGATGTTATGCACGCAACAGAAATTTTTGAAGCAGGAAACTATCGGTATATTCCAAGTGTTTTTCAGTACTCGGCCGGAGTCAAGGCTGAGCCTGGTTTTTGTCTCGAGCAGGTTCGCTTTCATCGAGCACTGCCATTGCAAGACGGATTTGAGTATGCCAAAGCGCATCTTCAAAGAATAGGGCGTCCGCTGACAGCATTTGCTCACTGTGAACTGCGATCGCCTACTCAATTTGATGATCAAGGATTTATTGCATTCAATCGTCAGTACGTGGCTCAGCTGGAGGCCTGGGGAATATACACACCGGCGTTTGAGAATAGGGAGGCTATTAACCCAGTAGCACGCACAAATGTGTGCCCCAAGCATCATGCCCCGAGGCAGGTATCGATGTTTTCATTTACCTATTCAGTGCCCGTTGAATCATCCCGTATCAGTTTTGTACTCTCGGGTGGGGGCGATGCCAGAAAAGGCCCTAAACCTTATCGAGATCGAATTATTGCGTATGGTGATTGCTCGCCTGAAGGTCTAAAGACCAAAATTGCCTTTGTCATTGACGAAATGACAACGCGATTACGTAAACTCGATTTAACCTGGAATGATTCGACAAAAGTACAAGCCTATACAATTCATGACATTACGCCCTGGATTGATGAGCTTCTCTCGAATCCGGGATTAATTCCAAATGGACTAACGTGGCATTATGCAAAACCACCTGTTGCTGGCTTGGAATATGAGATGGATGTTCGGGGTGGCGTTAGCGAACTTTTTATTAAATAACGATTAATAACGACAGTGACTACAAATTCAAATAAAAAAAATATTCGTGTTGCAATTGCAGGGCTGGGCGCAATTGGCAAATCCTTATCAACGCATCTGGCTTCTGGAGCAATTCCAGGCGTCGTATTAACAGCAGTGTCTGCCAAGGATCATCAAAAAGCGCAAGAATTTGTCAAAACCCTTGCTCACCCCGTTAAGGTCTTAAAGATTGAAGATCTTGAGCCCGAGGCTGATGTGGTGGTTGAATGTGCTCCTGCGAATTTACTAGGCGATATCATTACACCCTTTTTGAAAAATCAAAAACGTGCAATCGTACTTTCTGTTGGTGCGATCTTATTTCGTCAAGATCTTGTGGAATTAGCTAAAGAAACAGGCGGAGTGATTATGGTGCCTACTGGCGCTTTGATTGGTCTTGATGCAATGGTTGCTGCCGCAGAAGGAAATATTCATTCGGTTCGTATGATTACACGTAAACCACCAAAAGGTCTCGAGGGAGCTCCGCACTTAATTGAACATAATATTTCAGTTGCTAACCTAACAGAACCCTTAAAAATATTTACGGGAAATGCTAAAGAGGCTGCAAAGGGATTTCCTGCAAACTTGAATGTGGTCGTAGCACTTGCACTTGCTGGAATTGGTCCAGAAAAAACCTTACTTGAGATTTGGGCTGACCCGACTGTAGTCCGAAATACGCACACCATTACGGTTGATTCCGATTCGGCCAAGTTCACTATGACCATGGAAAATATTCCATCGGAAAACCCAAGAACAGGCCGAATTGTGGCGCAAAGTGTGGTCGCAATGCTTCGTAAATTAACTTCGCATTTTCAAGTTGGCACCTAACACGAAAGAAATACTATGGGTATGACTGCTTCTGAAAAAGAATCAATTCGCTTACGTTATTTGGAAGTCGACACATCCAATGTGGCCGACGTTTTAGATAATATGAACTTATTGCAACAAGGACTAGTAGCTGATTTTGGCCCCTATCCAGAAACTTGCAAGCGGATGGCAGGTTGGGCCTATACCATTCGCGGTCAAATGACCCCTTATCCACAAGGCGGAGATGCCGATAAGATGCAAGCCTGCCAAGGCCTATCCCCAGGTGAGATTGGTGTTTGGAGTGGCAATGGCGAGGGAATTTGCTATTTTGGCGAACTGATCGCCTTGGGCATGAAGGAGCGCGGGTGTGTTGGAGCGCTAATTGATGGTGGCATCCGGGATGTGCGTTGGATCGGAGAGCATCAGTTCCCCGTGTTTGCCCGCTATAAAACCTCTGTACAGTCCATTGGACGTTGGAAAGTCAATGCCTGTCAAGTTCCGGTGTATATGCGAGGCCATGATGGTGGCAATGTCATTGTGCGTCCCGGGGATTTTATTCTCGCCGATGAAGATGGCGCTATTGTGATTCCGGTTGAACATGTTCATACCGTATTGGTTGAAGCTGAGCGATTGACTGAAATAGAAAAAAATATTCGTAAAGAAATTGCTAATGGGCTTACATTGGCTGAAGCCCTAAAAAAATATGGGCATGTTTAGTTTGTCTTGGATAAAAATTCCTGCCCGTTTGCGTTAAATTAAGCGGATGTTTACCTGCGTACTGTGCGGAAATCCACGCGTCATTATGGGCGTTTGTCCGCACTGTGGTACAGATGCCTTACCGCTAAAAGAAAGTGATACGGTTACTGTTAATCTTGAGCTTGGTGGTCCCACTACCGAAGAAGCCCTGAACGCATTAACTGAGCATATTCGGACTGCTAGTGAAATTGATATTCGAACCATCATCATCATTCATGGGTATGGTGCGTCGGGTATCGGGGGCGGTATTCTAAGAACCATTCGGGAAGCCCTGGCAAACAATTTTTTTGCCGATCGGGTCGATGAGTATATTCATGGTGAGGACCTTGCTCATCGATCTTCAATCTATCAGGATCTTATTAAGCGCCGACCTTCATTGAAATCGCACTTTAAATCGTTTAAAGAGGGCAATCCCGGAATGACGATATTATTGATGCGTCATTAAGACTTATTATTGTTTGATTTCTTACTATGCCAAATTACTGGACCAGTTCCTGCTTTAATACTCTTTCGGTGAATTCCGATCATCATCTCGTGGTAACGGATGATTTTCTTAGAACCTATCTTGCTCGCCCAGAGCTGAGTTTGATTTCACAGTCCTGCACCCACGAGCGCGCTATTCATCAGCGTCTATTGAATTCGCCACGCGAAGAAATTAGCCAAGCAGAGATTCAGAAAATCGCTGATACCGACGTGCAGGCTAACTATGAAATTTGGTTTCGGTATCGGAGTAAGTTGTTGGCTGCAAGTTCCCTTGAGCATTTTTATATGAGCTTGTTCCAAGGAAAGGGTGTGGACGTGCCCCCTTTATTTGTGAGTCAGCTCACCCAAATTTTCCTTCGGCATGTATTGGGTGAGAACCCAGACCCTTACGAACTAAGGATGGCAGAGCTCTTCTTTCGCACCCAAAAAGTTAGTATTTTGGAGGGCGGCGTTTTGATGGCGGCTGATCACGAGACCATTGAGCGAAATGCAGAGGCTTCTGACTTTGGCAATATTGTTGATCTTCTGAAGAGTCAATCGTTAGCGGCGCGCACCATCGATTTAGATGTATTGCACCCTGATAATGCGAAGGCCTATTGGGGGCGTGATGAGTTCTATGACTTTGCAGTTCAGCTCAATTTTGATCAACCGGCATTGCCTGCCTTAGCGCGTCTTCTTGAAAAATGGATCAAGCATTTTTTGGGGATCGAGACAACAATTACCCCGATGAAGGAGATCTCTGACTCTAAATGGGTTTGGCATGTTGGCTTGGATGCCGCTGCGACCGAGATTCTCAATGGGCTATACCAAGAGCAAAGTCTCGATGAGACCATTCTTAACCGCTTAATTTGCCTCTTTAAGCTGGAATTTAAGGACTTGAGTCCAGTTCTTAGCCAGGTTCGTGGCAAGCCTGTGTATTTGGGTCTGGCGATGAATGATCAGTCACAGATTAAGCTTAAACCCCAGAATCTGCTATTTAACCTTCCCTTAAGCCCTGTTTCATAAGTATTTTTCTCTTTTTCCATCTTGTGCAATGCAACAAGATCTAGGGTATACTATTAGGTATAAACCCTTAGGAGAAGAAAATGACAACTAATACCATTAAACCAACCTTAACTGGAAGTTCCATTGGACACACCGCACAATCAAGCCCAGATACTTTGGCTGCAATCCTCAAAACATTGCGTATGATCGGTAAGGCCTGGGAAGAGTCCAGGGTGGAATATAAAAAACATGCCATCTTAGGTGGCGGTTGGGAATAATTGAAATCAGTCCGTATTGACTTTGTATCGGATATTGCCTGTCCATGGTGTGCAATTGGTCTAACTGCCCTAGAGCGGGCAGTCGACCAAGTGTCCGATCAAGTATCGGTAGAGATTCATACTCAGCCATTTGAATTAAACCCGCAGATGCCGCTAGGCGGACGAGATGTGTTTGAGTATCTCTCAGAAAAATACGGTAACCCAATTTCGCAAGTTAAGATTAATCAAGAGCGAATTTACCAGCGCGCTGCAGACATCGGATTTACCTTTCATCCAGAAGGACGCAAACGAGTCTATAACACCTTTAATGGCCATCGGCTCTTGCATTGGGCAGGCGAAGAATTTGATGCTGCCGCGCAATTGCGGTTAAAGAAGGCTCTGTTTCATACCTACTTTACCTTGGCAATTAGTATGGATGAGCCCCAACATCTACTAGACGCCGTAGCACGCGCAAACCTGCCAGTCTCACGGGCGCAAGCTGTGATCGCAAGTGATGAATTTTCTCAGGCAGTGCGAGATATCGAGCAGCAGTATGGGCAACTAGGGATTAGCTCCGTACCGGCAATTATCTTTAATCAACGCCATCTGATTTCAGGGGCGCAAGCGCCCGAGGTGTTTACGCAAGCCATCCTCGAGTACGCACACTAAACGCGTTATTCCTTAATATTGTTCTGGATCACAAACTTACCCCAGACCCCAATTTGTTTTGCTACAAAAGCATTTGCAGCGTCGGGATTAAGACTAAGAATTTGGATTCCTTGAGTTTTTAGCTTCTCAGCAACCGCCGGAGTTTTGAGCGCTTTATCCACTGCCTTGTACATCGCATTCACAATGGCCGGTGGTGTTTTTGCCGGAGCAATCACTGCCCACCAGGCTGGTGCCTCAAATCCTGGATAGCCACTTTCAGCTAAGGTAGGAACGTTTGGCATATCGGCAGTCCGATTTGCTGTTGTTACCGCCAACGGAATTAATCCACCGTTATCGGCATGTGGCTTGATGAGGAACATACTGCCAACTACCAGAGGTATTTGACCAGCAAGCCCATCTTGCACCATCGGGCCGCCACCGCGATAGGGGGCATGTACCCAATCAACCCCGGTTTTCTTGGCAAAGTCGGCAATCGCTAAATGCCCCAAGCTACCAATACCAATTGATCCATACGTAAATGGCTTTTTCGCCTTCGATTCAGCCATCAGCTGTTTCATGCTTGTAATTCCCGACTTCTTACTAGCAGCTAAGACCGTGGGTGAAGTCCCAATCAAATTGACAGTCACTAAATCCCGAAGGGTGTCATACGGCAAATTGTCTTTGAGAGATGGATTAACGCCATGGGTATCAAACACTAGCCCAAAGGTATAACCATCTGCCGGTGCTCGTGCTACGGCAGTGGTGCCAATGACCCCTGAGGCGCCACCAATGTTTTCAACCACAATATTCTGTTTGAGCTCTGCTTGTAGGACGGGGGCCAGTATGCGGGCCACTTGATCCACAGATCCACCCGGAGGAAAGACGGCAATCATTTTGATAGGCCGTTGCGTTGGCCAGTTACCAAGGTCACTTTGTGCCATGGTGGGGGCACTAAAACCAACGGCAATCAATAGAGTAGTAAGGATTCGAATCAGGAAAGCCATGGCGTCTCCAAAAAGTAGAATAAATCCATCATACTGGATTTGAAATGATGCGAAACGGCAATAGAATAAACTTACACTATGCTGAATCCCATCCAAATATTTCCAAGAAAAGAGTCCGCCGACTTAGGCATTCATGCACTGCGGGGTATGCCATCCACAGTCATCAGCGATATGCTGGGACGAACGCTGGTTGCAAAAGGCATTCTCCCCATTCATCGAGCACCGATGTCGGTTTGCGGTAATGCCTTCACCATCAAAGTACACACTGCAGATAACCTCATGGTTCACAAAGCACTGCAGATGGTACGCCCAGGAGATGTCATGGTGATTGACGCTGAGGGTGATACCGGTTGCGCAGTCATTGGTGAGATCTTGATGCGGGTTGCCAAAAGTCGGGGTGTAGTGGGTATCGTGGTTGATGGCGCTGTGCGTGATGTGGATGGCTTTGAAGATCAGGCATTTCCATGTTGGGCCCGCGGCATTAGTTTGCGTGGTCCCTTAAAAGATGGTCCAGGAGCAATTAATGTACCGGTCTCCGTTGGCGGGATGATCGTGAATCCCGGAGACATTATCTTGGGTGATCGCGATGGTGTCATCGCTGTTCCTCCGGCCCTTGCTGCAGAGGCCGCCCGTCTTGGTCATGAAAAGATCAAACAAGAACAAGAGATCCTTAAAACGATTGAAGACGGGACTTATGCAGCCCCATGGGTTGATGAGCTGCTCATCAAAAAAGGGGTCAAACTCTGATTACAGAGTCAATACGCACTGATTGGCAATCCCCGCCTGATTTAAAACCTGAGAACCACTTAAACCAGCAATTTCAAGAACGCAAACCGCTGCAGCAACTTGTGCTCCAGTTTTCTGAACAAGGCGTGCAGCTGCGGCAATGGTGCCACCAGTTGCCAAGACGTCATCAACGATCAGCACAGATGCGCCAGGCTGCAAAATACGTTGACTGATCTCAAGGGTATCTGAACCGTACTCCAAGCCATAGGTCTCTTGATGGATATCGGGCGGTAATTTGTTGGGCTTACGCACCATCACGAACCCTTTATGAAGATGAGTGGCAAGCGCGGATGCAAAAATAAAGCCGCGGGACTCGATACCCAAAATATAGTCAAAGGAGTACTCGGTGCTTAGCTTACCCAGCGATTGAACGGTATGAGCAAAGGCATCCGCATTGGCCAGTAGGGGTCCAATATCCCGAAATACGATCCCCGGCTTTGGAAAGTCCAAAATGCCGGGTAAGTAGTCTTCAAGCCTCATCCGTTTAGAATCCAATCATGACGATTAAACACCCCATCTTACTGGTAGTTGCACTCAAAAATGAACTCGAGGCAATTACCATCCCCAAAAACATTGCAGTGGCATACACCGGAATTGGCAAAATCAATGCAGCTACGGTTACTCAAAGCGCGATTATTCATTATCAACCGAGTTTGATCATCAACTTCGGAACCGCCGGGGGATTGAATCCCAAGCTTCGTGAGTTGGTGACGATCGGACGTGTGATTCAACGCGATATGAATGCCCAACCCCTGGCACCGCGTGGCATCACCCCGTTTTGCACTAAACCCGCCGAGTATCTATCTCAGTCGGGCAAATACATCTGTGGCACTGGAGATAGTTTTGTCACCAGCACGGATCCTTGGCTGATGGAGCAAAAGGTCGATGTCGTTGATATGGAGCTATTTGCCATTGCAGCGATCGCCCATCAGTATCAAATCCCTTGGCGCTCGTATAAATTTATTAGTGATGCTGCAGATGATCAGGCAGGTGAGCAGTGGCACAAGAAAATTAATCATGGGGAAGAGCTGTTTTTGGAAGAGCTCAAGCAATTACTAGCATGATCGCACTCATATTTAATCGACTCGTTGTTTTGCTAACAGCAGGACTTTTTCTTCATGGGAATGCGTGGGCAAGCGAAGAAAGCGCTAAGGCTTCTAAAACAATTCGTGTCAAACCGATACCGATGGAAAACGCAAAGACCATTATTGGTCAAGACTTTCTTTACCCCGGTGGAACGCCGCAGATTCAGGTCTTTGAGATTGAGATTCCTCCAGGTCAGCAAACCACATTGCATCGCCATGCCATACCACTCTTTGCCTATATCGCCAGCGGAGACCTAGAGCTTGATTACGGTAGCAAGGGCAAAAAGATTGTGCGATCTGGAACCTCGTTTGTGGAGGCCATCAACTGGTGCCATTTCGGTAAGCCCCTGGGTAATCAGTCCGTTAGAATCATTGCTGTTTACCTTGGACAAAAGAATCCAGACCTCGCGATTTCAGAAGACTGCACCAAACCCGATTAGGACGATTCATGAGCACATCATTCGTTATTCCAGCCCCAGTTGTTCCATCCTTACCCGTTGTCGGTGATAGCAAGCGCTTCCCCGTGAATCGTATCTACTGCGTTGGCCGTAATTACGCCGATCACGCCCGTGAGATGGGACATGACCCCGACCGCGAGCCACCATTCTTTTTCATGAAACCCGCGACCGCAATTGTGACCGATGGACAAACGATGGCCTATCCCGCCTTATCGAAAGATGTCCACCACGAGTTAGAAATGGTTGTCGCTTTAGGCAAGGGCGGAGCTAACATTCCAGCAGACCAAGCCTTGGATCATGTGTGGGGCTATGGTCTGGGACTCGACATGACCCGTCGAGATTTGCAAGGGGAAGCCAAAAAAATGGGACGCCCCTGGGATACCGGCAAAGCCTTTGATCAGTCTGCGCCATGCTCGGCCTTGGTGCCAGTAACTCAATGCGGTCATTTATCGAAGGGCCGTATTTACCTCACGGTGAACGGACAAGTGAAGCAAGACGGTGATCTCGCCATGATGATCTGGAATGTGCCAGAGACTATTGCTTACTTATCCACGCTCTTTACCTTAATGCCGGGTGATTTGATCTTTTCAGGAACACCTGCAGGAGTCGCGGCAGTCCAACGCGGTGATGTCTTGGAAGGTCATGTAGAAGGCCTACCGGTTCTCCACACCAAAATTGTGTAAGGCTCTAGAGCTCGGACTGATTCTCGAGCGCAAATAATTTGAGCGTATCAAAATCCACATGGTCAAGCGCATTGATGTGGGTACTCTCAAGTTTTAGGAGTGGTGCACAGCCATTGGCTAAAGCCTCTTGCCAGCGGGTAATGCACAAAC
>JBBAQJ010000036.1:0-14387 GCA_040400365.1 Polynucleobacter sp.
TGTCGAGATCAGTAATCTGAAGCTCCCAGCGTGTACCATGCGATACCAGTGATGAATTAAATAATCCATCCGCGTTAGAAAGCCAGGATTGATTAGCCTCTAATCCGGATCGATGAACCCAAAACTCATGAAACCAGCTGATATGGCCGAACTCCCAATGAGGGGGATTCAGAATTTCTTGCTGAGGAACGGATTCTTGCCCGGCTTGCAGATTTTGCAGGATATACCTGGTCAAGGAGTTTGAATCCTCAAGCCAAGTCAGCAGCGTCGCTTGACTTGGGTATGGGGTGTATCGCAAGTAATCAGGAATCACGGCTTGCATCATGTACCGCTTAGTTCAAATGGATAATCAAACTGCAGTGTATGGGAGATTGACTGACATCGCTCAAAAAGATCACTACGATTTATTCCGCCAAGATTGAGAACGGCATACCGATAACTTCCTAGCCATTTCAACTCACGCTTTAATTGAGATCCCTTTTTGAAGTAAAGCATCAGATTGGCATCTGGATAAGGTTCCAGGGCTTGTTGGATTTGGTCTGACGTCGGAATACTTTGGACTGCAGTTTCACCAAACTTCCGAAAAATAAAGCTGGCTGCCGCTTGATATTGAGACGGCTCCTTCTCTACTTTTGGCTCTTCACCAACCGCGAGCTCAAAAAGAATATCGTATGGGTTATACCCATCTACCCGCTGGTACAAATTAACCAGCTGAGATGCCATCCGAGGATTAATTTCGATGATTTTTAGTTGATCATTACTTTTGTTATAGATGAATTCAATATTAAAGAATCCATGCTGATAATGAATCGCACCAAGAACTTTTTTAGTGATGATCTTGGCACGCTCTAAAATAGACGGCGGTAACTGTGATGGATATTCAAAACGCATGAAGGCATCGGTACCCGAATACATCACTTCATCAATCGTGCCCAGAAAATACAGTTGGCCCTGATAGCAATAGCCATCTATATTGATTTGATCCCCGGTCATGATTTCTTCAGCAAGCATGCCACTGGGATCAATCGTATGGTCGCTATAGAGGGGCATGATATCGGCAAAGGGTTTTACAAGTCGACGAATTATCCACTCCTCAAAATAGCCAAAATGGAGAAGATCGACTAATTCCGATCGCTGCTGAATGGTCTTTGCTAGTACTGAATACGTTGCTTTAATCGGCTTCACAAAAAATGGGTAAGGTAAATCGATGATTTGATCCTTTTTTAGAGGAAATGGAATTGAGACATAACGCGGAACCGCCTCCGGAACAATCCTTTCTTGAATCATGCGGCTGTAATACTTGTGCTGACTAGCGATAATGGCTCGTGGATCATTTCCGGGTAGGCCTAAGCGCTCCGCTAGAACCGCGGCAATTAAGGCGCCATACTGCTCGTGATTACTGACAACGCCATCGATTCCAATGTTGCGGTATTTCTGTTCTAGATGACTAATGTAATTAAGGACCCGAAAATGAAGTAATCGAGCATTTTGTGGGAACTGGAATAAATCAAAGCCTTCAAAATAGAACTGGTATCTACCACTCTCTTGATATGCTTGAATCGCGAGCTGATCCCAGTCCTTCATAAATAGCACTAGGATTTTTTTCATTGGCAGCGCTCTGGTATGAAATCTTTTTTTCGATTGGCACGATTTGCCATTTTCTCAAAGCGCTGCTGGACTCGATTGTTCATGAAATGCTCAATCAAAAACATTGGGATTGATGATTCAGGTAGGATAAATGCTTGATAGGTAAATAAGGTGCCGCCCTCTTTAGGAATTAAGCGCCAACTACCACGATATTCTTTGAAGTAGCCCTTAACCTGACGAAGATCCATGCCACGTATAGGATACTCGGTGTAATCAATGATGGATTCAAATTTAGTAGTGAAGAAGAGAAATCGATCTTCTACCAATTGCTCTACCCGAATAGTCTGATCCGACAAACGAGTCATTTTTGAGGATTTAATTCCCTCAGATGGTTCATCAGAGGAAAAATCAGTTAACAACACATAAGCCTGACATTGGGTTAGGGGTGACATATAACTCCCCTGAATATCAAATCCGCCCCCAGTTTGACGAATCTCAACTGAAATCGCAGCAGCCGAGGCTAACCCAGTCCATGCAATTACGATTAAGCCTAAGCAATAGCGAATCGTTTTATTACTCATCGCAGAACCAGCATCCATTAATCTGGGTTTAGAACATCGTGGTTAAGTCTGTGAGCCATGCGGGCGAGTGCTTGAGTAGGAAGGCTTCTACAGGCTTATCTAATCCGGTTAAAACTAATCCACTAATGAGGATCAAAAATCCTCCCAAAAATTGTTTACCAAATTTACCTGCGTGGCCAAGCGTTCCCTTGGCTTTCATCAAAACATTTCTTGATAAAACACCGAGTAATGCTAACGGTAAGCCGGCCCCGAGACCAAAGACCAGCATGACAAATACGATTTTTTCAAGGTCCTTGCCTTGACTGGCTAAGGTAATGGCTGCCCCGAGGGTAGGCCCAACGCATGGAGTCCAAACTAAGCCGAGCAAGATGCCAATCAGAAACTGCCCAAATAAGCCATCGATGCTCACTTTGGATAGCAAGGTATTACCTGCACCACTAATACCCGACATGGCAACCGCAAACCGCTCTTGTAAATGTGTAGAAATTAAGACGACGCCAATGAGACCCATGATGATCGCTGCAAACAAACGAAATCCGTCCTGAGCAATTCCGATCGATGCCCCGAGACCAGCCAAGATAGTACCAATCACAGCAAACGATAACGTTAGGCCGCCTGCCAAAGCAAGTGGTCCGAGTCGATGCTGGTTAGTGGCCGCCCCAATAATGATGGGAATTAGGGGTAAAACGCAGGGTGATAGAGTCGATAAAACGCCTGCTAGAAAAGCGAAGAGAAATGACCCGACCCCAAAATCCATTAAATCGCCTGCTTCGTTAACTTTGCAAGCGCTGACTCTTTTGTATCCCCTGTCGCGCGCGCAACTTCTTTGCCATTCTTGAAAACAATAATCGTACTTTGCGAGCGTACCTTGAGGGTTTTTAAGAGATCTTTCTGGGTATCGTATTCAAGCTGATAGAACGTAACATTTTTGTACTCTGGATTTTTCATAAACTCGGACAAAACTTTGTCTTGCGTTTTGCACGTAGAACACCAATCCGCATGGACGGAGATTACTGCTGACTTTCCTTGTTTTTCGATTTCCGCCAGCTGTGTCGCTGTCATTGGCTGACCAGCAGCAAATACACTGGTAACACTGAATACCCCAAATCCAATAAAAAACTGTAAGAATGATTTCATGAAGGAAAGCTCCTGGTGAAATAGGTCAAATAGCTATGAATTCATTCTATATCGAATCGATGACAAGGGTTGTTTTATCCTAAAATGATCGTATGGCATTCATTGCAGATCTTGTTTTGGCCTTTCACTTTGCCATCGCCCTGTTCATTACGTTGGGCTTGATTTTCATTCCGTTTGGATTTATGTATTCCTGGTCCTGGATTCGTAACCGTCGATTTCGTCAGCTTCATGCCGGCCTCATGATCTTTGTTGCCATCGAAGCAATGTTTGCCATCACCTGCCCATTAACGGTCTTAGAAGCACAGCTTCGCCAAACAACCGCCCCGCAATCATTCTGGGCCTATCAGCTCAATCAATTGCTCTACTGGGATTTGCCACCTGCATTCTTCTTGGGGCTCTACCTACTCTGTAGCATCTGGGTTATCTATCTGTGGAAGCGAATACCACCGATATAACACGCCTAATCTATAAAAGTGGTTGAATAAATGCAAACCAAGCCCCGATCACTAGCAGAATTAGGCTAAACCAATAAATCCGTAATGAATTTTTCCTAGTCTTAAGACACGCGTCTCGAAGCCTTGGATCAATGGGGCATGGCGCATTTCGGTTACGCCACTGCAAAATTCCACCGAGGACCATCAACAAAGTACTAATTGCAAAGATAGTTTCTTTATGTTCACTAATCCATACAATTTGAGGAAAAACGGCAACCAACGAGGCCAGCGCAGCCCCAGCACCCAAGCTAACCAGTAGCGCAGGAATCGCGCAGCAAATTAGCGTGCTGGAGCTTGCCAGCAAGGTTATGACCGAGCTGATAAATCCCGATTTTGATTCCTGCAAACCATCAGTGGTCATTTCTTCTCTTTCTGCTGGGCTCTAAATTGCGCAACGGTTTGTGGAATTGTTTCAATCTTCACCACATCGTAGCCCGCGTCTTTAATTTCGGCAGAAATTTCTTTCTCATTGAGTGTTTTTCCATCTTTAGGCTCAATCACTACGACCTTATTTTTGAGATCCACAAAGACTGCTTTAGTTTCACCCATCTTCGAGATGCTCTTCTCAATTCCTTGGGCACAAAACGAACACACCATGCCGTTCACCGTCACCTTCATGCTGGCATGTGCTGCCGATCCCAAACCCATGAGTGTAATAAATAATATGGAATAAATTGATTTCATCATAATTCTCCTAATAGTTGTACATAAAGTTAAAGCGCCACTGTCCTGATAAATTGGCACCTGCTTCCACGAAATAGCGGTTATGAATCACTCGTAACATCGGGGTAAATTCATATTGCTTGGAGACAAAGGTCATTCGCCTCGCCTCAATCACCAGCCAAGGCTGAGCCTCGTCATACTCAACTTCATAAAATGACGCGCCCAATCGGGCGGTTGTGATATTGCTCGTTGCCCCCTCTGCGGCATACACTCGGGCCGAGGCCATGGAATAAAACCGGGTAGTTTCATAATCCACCTGAATGCCTGGAGAGGCCATTGCTTTTGTTCCCACAAAGGTGTTACCCGTTGTGGCGCCCAACCCACCAATAAACCAAATATTGGCTTGTGCTTCGGGCATATTCCAGCGCACGAGCTTGCGGGTATAGACTGCCTCCACATTTTGCTGTTTAGATACCGAGTTATCGGTCTGCATTGCGCTGGTTGAGAACCCGAATGCATCGTTCGCTGTTGTTGCATAGTTCACAGCAAACTCTTGGTAGGTCTTCGAGAAGTCCCCCATGATCATCCAGCTGCTTTTAAACCCCATGGGGGCAGCACTTACCTGACCAGTCAATACAAATATCCCAAGCAATAAAAGTTGGGGAAGTCGATTCATTTCAGCTTCTCCAGCGCAGTGACATCTAGACTGCCGCCGGCTTCCTTAAACTGAAATTGCACGCGATCCCCTGGTCGATACGAATCGAGTGGAACTTCTTTAGCCACGTCAAAGCGCATGGTCATAGACGGCATTTTGATACTGGGAATCGGCTCATGCTTGAGAACAATCCGCTGCTTTGCGGTATCCACGCGAACGATTTCTGCCCTCACCCACTCTGAGGCAGCGGCAGCCGATAAAGAAAACAGACTAACGATTAGCAATAAAAGATATTTCATTTAACTCTCCAAAGTGAAAGAAACCCAAAATTTGGGCGGACTTATCCTAGGGAGTTAAAGAATCGGGGGCTTATTTCCTAAAACAAGATCTTCACTACTAAATCTTTGAAGAACGGTAAATAAACTTTGCGTTGGTGATTCAAAGCGCAAAATAGGATTGGTGATCAAGGTAGCACCAAAGGCCATGCACAAACTGCAGGCATAACAACTCGCTTGATTGCCTTCAGCGCTCTGATCATCAGCATTTTGTACTAACTCTTGGTGGCAAGGATGATGAGCATCTTGGGAGGAAATCACTGTGTTACCAAACTGTAAAGCCTCTTTTTGCAAACTCATATCCACCACTGCCCACGATTGAATGGGTAGAATGGCAACTAAAAGAATTAATGTTAATTTTTTTAACATGATTCAATCCTATCACCCTTTAGAAAAATTTGCTTAATCTTAATCGTTGGGGAGCAAACTAAATGCTGATTCAATGCTCGTCTTGTAACAAATTAAACCGCCTACCCCCTCAAAAAGTGGCTAGCAAGCCTATTTGTGGCAGTTGCCAGCATGATTTACTCTCAGCCCCAATCGAGGCGAATGCGGGTGACTTTGGAGAGCTCATTCACCAAACCCAAATACCAGTCTTAGTCGACTTCTGGGCACCATGGTGCGGCCCTTGCAAAATGTTTGCGCCCACCTTCGCCCAGCTTGCCAAGCAATACACCAATCAAGTTTTATTTGCGAAACTCAATACCGAGGAAGAGCAAGGTATTGCCTCCCAGTTTGGGATTCGGTCTATCCCCACCCTCGCATTCTTTAAGGGTGGTCAAGAAACTCATCGAGTCAGCGGCGCTTTGGGACCTAGTGATCTGGATCGCTACATCCAACAGCAATTGGCCGTGTGAGACCTTAGGGTTTGCGAGCAACCACGCCCATGAGGGCAGACATTCCACGGTGCCCCTCACCCTCGTGGATTTTTGCTTCATATTCTTGCCAATCGCAGATCTCCATCCCTCTTAAGAGATCCTGAATTAATTCAGTGGTGTAAAGGTGATCAATACTCGGTGGGCCACCGGTCTTGTAATCCAATTGCTTGGGCGTATAGCCTTGAAGGATTAAATATCCGCCGGGTTTTAAGGAATCGCGCATTTGGGCAAATAGGTCAACGCGCATATTGGGGGTTGCAAACTGAATAAAAATAGCTGCGATCAAATCGTAGTGATCGGGTTTCCATTCCCAAGAATGGGTACTGGCAACACTGAAGGCAACCGATACTTGTTCGTGTTTTGCTAACTCCTTTGCTTTTTCTACCGCTACCGGTGATATATCAAAGGCCTCTACTGTCATTCCCTGCTTTGCTAACCACACACTATTACGCCCCTCACCATCAGCGACACATAGGGCATTAGCACCAGGCTTCACATACTTTGATGCCTGAATCTTTAAATAGGCATTTGGCTCTTTACCAAACACATACTCAGGCTGAGAAAAACGTTTATCCCAGAATTGGGCTGCATCCCTACTGAAATCAATACTTGTCATGGCATTAACAATAAGTTATCAATCTTTCAAGGATAATTGATCTCATGATTAATCGTATCCTAATATCTGTGATTTAAAAGCCATGCGGAACCTTATCCTCGTTCTCGGCGACCAGCTCAATCGGGATGCGAGCGCATTTGATGGCTTTGATTCTAAGCAAGATGCGGTGTGGATGGCAGAAGTGGAGCAAGAATCGACCCACATTTGGTCCTCAAAGCAACGGATTACATTGTTTATTAGTGCGATGCGTCATTTTGCACAGTCGTTGCGTCAAGAAAAGATTAGCCTGCATTACAGCAAGCTCGATGATCCTAGCAATACCCAAACGCTTGAGGGTGAGCTTTTAAAGGTTATTGGCCAATCTAAGCCAAGCCGTTTGCTCATGACCGCTCCCGGGGATTGGCGGGTTCTCGAGAAAATCAAACAACTGGCATTGCAAACCGGCATTGAACTTGAAATCCGTGAGGATCGGTATTTTTTCTCGACCGTTCGGGAGTTTTTTGAGCATGCCAAAGGTCGCAAGCAACTGCGTCTGGAGTATTGGTATCGCGAGCTTCGCAAAAAGTATAGTGTCCTCATGGATAGTGATGCGCCTGCTGGTGGGGAATGGAACTTTGACTCCGAAAATCGCTCCTCCTTTGGTAAAGAGGGCCCTCCACCCATACCACCGCCACTGCGCCTCAAACCCGATCGCATTACCCAAGAGGTGATCCAACTGGTTGAGAGTCGTTTTGCATCCCATCCAGGCTCGGTTGCCGCTAGTGCTTCTGGCTTTGGATGGCCTGTCGATCGGCAAGAGGCTCTGCGTGTCTTGGCTGACTTTATTCAAAATCGTCTTCCAGAATTTGGTTTGTATCAAGACGCGATGTGGACTAATGAGCCATGGTTATTTCATTCGCATATCGCAAGTGCCCTAAATCTCAAGTTGCTATCGGCTCAAGAGGTAGTGGCTGCCGCAGAACAATCCTACCGTCAAGGTCGGGCACCGATTGCTGCAGTTGAGGGCTTTGTTCGTCAAATCTTAGGCTGGCGCGAATATGTCCGCGGTATCTATTGGATGAACATGCCAAAGTACCTTGAACTCAATGCATTGAAAGCCAATCAACCACTACCCGCATTCTTCTGGGACGGTAACACTCAAATGCATTGTTTATCGCAAACGATTACTCAGAGTTTGCGCACGGGCTATGCACACCATATTCAACGCCTGATGGTTACTGGTCTCTATGCCCTGCTTCTTGGTGTCAAGCCAAAGGAGATTCATGCGTGGTACCTAAGTATGTATGTGGATGCTGTCGAGTGGGTAGAGCTCCCCAATGTCATTGGCATGAGTCAATTTGCTGACGGAGGTTTAATGGCGAGTAAACCTTACATTGCGACTGGCAAATACATTGATCGTATGAGTAATTATTGCAAGCAATGTGCATTTAAGCCCGATCAATCCACTGGTCCCAATGCCTGTCCATTTACCACCCTATATTGGGATTTTCTGATTCGTCATGAAGGCGCCATGAGTAAGAATCCTCGCATGCTGATGCAGGTTCGCAATCTCGCACGCATGACGGATGAAGCCAAATTGGCAATTCAGGATCAAGCCTCCGAACTGCGCAACCCTTAGGCTGGCAAATAATCCCAGTGATCAAAACGAGCAGCTTGACCCACCCGTACTCCATTCGTATCGATTAAATTCCATACCGTTGCATTGCGGATCCAAAACCGTTGGCCAGTTTTGGATATCCGAATTCCGGAGTAATCATCGATAAAACCAAACTGTTGCACACGCTGCAATAAGGATTGGCGCTCGCCTTGCAAGACCGGCTCTGCCGATTGACGCGATCGAATCGATGTGATTTCAGCCCAAGTCATTTCAAATGCATTCTGAGCCATCCGATTGGCGTAGGCAAACATTGGGTCTACGCGCGTGTCGTGAGCCACTACCGCAAAAGGGGCTTCATAAAGCATTTGCGCTGCATTCATTGAGCTGGTTAATTGAATGCAAGACTTACCTAGAAAATGCTGATAACTATCCAATATCAACCGAGCCTCGATGGGCATAAATTGATTATTTTGGCCCGGCTCAATGCGTGAGAACGGCATGCCAAGCCTTATCGGCCTAGCAATGAAATAATTTTGTAGCGACCGTCACTACTCATTACTTTTAAGGTGTATTCCTCAATGAAAACAGCATCACTGAGTTTTGGGAAGTAAAACTCAAAGGACTTCCCTTTCGGTTCGTCTGCAACGTAAACCAGCTCTTTGACGGGATCGATTTTTATTATTCGGTACATAAATGCTAGACAATACAAACGAGCTTGCAATACTAGAACTCAAAACTAAACATAAAATATCCAGATTCATTCTACAGGCGATTTAAGAAATAATGCAATCAGTCAATCCTATGGACTACTCGATGGAAGTTGAGCAGCAAACGATCTGGATTAAGAACCAAAACACCACGATCGCTTACTGCCGGTATTCCAATAACGGTGATATTGAGTACATCTATGTTCAACCCATGTACCGGCTAATGGGATTTGGTCGCAAGCTGGTCCAGGAGGTCCAACGGATAACTGGTCAAGTCGGCGTCCCTCATCAGCCTGTCTCGCCCATGGGGCAACGTTTTTTTGCTGCACTCGAGAAATATTCTTCATGAACACCATTAAAAAAATTTATTTGGGCTGTTGCCTTCTTTTGGTAAGCGTTACTACGACGGCAAGTCCAATCGTTGATCTTCGCAGTCAGGCCGCCGTTAATCAAGAGCAGTTGATTACTCAGCTAATCAGCGCAGACTATATTTTGCTGGGTGAACTTCATGATAACCCCCATCACCATGAAGCACGCGGTCGATTGATTGCTGCAATTGCTAGCAAAAAATATGCAGCGGTTGTTGAGTATCTGCCAACTGGTCCATTAGTCCGATGGACTGGATCGACTCTGCAGTCGCTGGAGCAAGTAGGGTTCTCCCCGAAAGCGTGGCCATGGAAGCTCTATCAACCCCTATTTGAAGCGATTCGGGTATCTGGCTTACCGCTCTATGGCTCCAATCTAGATCGTTCAATCTCTAAAACCATCTTCTCTGGTGGGTCTATCCCGGCTGCAATGGAATCGGATTACCAAAAAAGTGCTTTGACAGGTGAGGCAAAACGCAGTCTTGAGAACGATTTGATCGACGGGCATTGTGGCAAGCTTCCTCCCCAGTATTTAGAACCCATGTTTCGGGTACAGCGCTTGACGGACATCTCGATGGCGCAGGTCATGATGCGTCATTCCCCTGCAATTCTGTTTGCCGGTAATGGCCATGTTCGCAATGATTATGGGGTGCCCCAAGTTTTAAGATCTCTTGAGCCCTCTAAGAGACGCGTGAGTGTTGGTTTTGTTGAAGAGGATCGACGTAACCCTAAAGCACTGGCGGAGCTAGCCAAACTCTATGATTTTGTTTGGATTAGCCCCAGCATCGAACGTGCTGACCCATGCGCTACCCTTCATTTTGGTAAATCAGAGTCCTCTAAGTAATAATGAAGGCACGTAACCCGTCAGTGAAAAGCGTCGACGAAATAAACGAAATTCTTCCGAATTTAAGCTTGGGACTTTCTTCGGCATAATGGCTTATGACAATTCGTCTAGAAACCATTAGTGCCGGGCTGGTAAAACCCCTGTGGGTTCGTGACGGGGAGGATCTCCGTACGGTCATATCGGCCATCAACAAAACTCCAGTTAGTACCATCATTCACCCCAACGCGATTGAAGTGACTGCAAGCGGCATCGTTGGCGATGAACAAGCCGATCCTCAAGTTCATGGTGGGACTGAAAAAGCCCTTTATATGTATCCGCAAGAGCATTATTCGTTTTGGTCCTCGCTACTCTCTGAGGCCAAAGGCCAATCCATCCATTTAGAGCATGGTTACCTGGGTGAGAACCTAACTATTAGTGGGCTTACTGAGCACGATATCTACGTTGGTGATCGCCTTCGCATTGGAGCCATTGAATGCGCGGTTACGAAATTACGCGAGCCCTGCTACAAGTTCACAGCGAAGACAGGTGTTGCAACTGCAGCCAAGGCAATGATCCAAGGCGCTCGCAGTGGTTGGTACCTTCGCGTACTGCAGGGAGGACGCATTCTAGCGGGCGATACCATCAGGGTCATTCCCGGGCCTCGCGAATGCTCAATCGCCCAACAAAATCATGCGCTACTTCATCGGGGTGATTGAGTCATCCGTTTGACCAGTTTTAATGCGAAGGGTCCGATGGCACCTGATATCGCATGGCGATTCTTTGCAAAAATCCGATACGCCAGATTCAAGATGGGTCTCAGTATTTTTCTTGAAAATAGCCAAGCTAAGATGGGTAAATTTGCCCGCCGATAAGCCTCTGCAAAGACAGGAACTCCGTGAATCGGGGCCTGCCCCTCAATTTGCCCAACCATCTGATCAAGCGCAGCCTGGCACGAAACGCCAACGCGCTCTGGGTCGAATGCGCTGCTGTTGACATCGACAAATTGAAGCAATTGCTGTTGATTGCGGGTTTGCAAATAAAGAATCTCTGCCTGACACAGTGGACAGGCACCATCATAGAACAGGGTCAACGGCAATAGGGTTTGGCTCATACAATAGATCGAATGTAATTTCTATTGTCCTGTAAATGCGCATTTTTTACTTTCTACCCCTACTACTGACACTTTCGGCATGTGGTCAAGCCGACTACACCACCTGGAACTGCATTCCTGAGAATGACTCTGGCAAAAAAGTGGTTATGGTCTTGCAGCAATCGACCATGAAGATTGGCGATCGACAGCTGCGCTTTTGCGGCAGTCTCGGGCTAGTCAGCTATTTTGATGAAAACTGCAAGGTTGGGGACGTCAAGGCATCGATTGCGCAACTGATTCAGAGCGAATCACGCCTAGCCATTGGCTCGGAGCAGTATCGCTGTGAAAAGCTCTAGATCTTAATTGGGGCGCTTTAGCAAGATCTGCGCAGTCATCTTTCCGGCAAACACTAAGTCCATCTCCAAACCATCATTAGTAGACTTAATATCAACGCCATCTTGAGTGGCTGGTTTGGTTTCTTGAACGGCAAGCAGCTTATCTGGCCAAGAGAACTTCATGTTTGCGGTCATGGGTAAATAGCCATCAAAGAGTCTGCGCATCAAAGGACCAGCATTGAGTTGATAGAGGCCATTACCGAGTGAGTCCAACGCCTTTGACTGCAAATCAATGCAAATCGATCCACCTTTTTGCACCTCACTGAGGGTGACGCGATTGTCTTTGACTTCAGCCATCGCAATACCATCCATGGTCCGAACTTGAATATCTCGGATACGGTCCTTATTAAACAAAATGACCACTTTGCGAATCGGATCCAATTTTTTGTGGCAAGTCTGGATTTGCACTAAGCCAGAATCAAGACTGGTCTCTAGAATAGTTACCTTCGATTCGTAGGTATATGAGTTCGGATCAGGCTTGGTTTTGAGAAACCGAATCTGTCCTTCACCAACCACATCCGCAAGACCGGCTGCCGATACACTAATGGGTAAAACAAAAAGGCACACCGCTAAGTGTGTGCCCCATCGAGTCACGATTGATCGCATTCGATCAAACTACGATTAATAAATCTTTTTACGTAAGCGCTCATCACGCTTATCGATCATGAGTTGCAAAAACCATTCGCCCCGCTTCATCGGGGAACCCATCATGCTTTGCATGAAGGACTGAAAGCACGCTGCAAAACTTTGGTTGTTCATATAAAGCCTTTACTTTGAATAGGTAATAAACGGATTGTAGCTAGTTTTAGGGCAATTCGTGAGAGCGAGACCCAGCCTAGTTCCTAAGTCATAGCAAGGCCTTGACCACTGCCAAAATGGCCAATTGCCTTAGCCTCATGAAAGCCCGAGCGATGGAGCAAATCCAGAACCTGGTCCTTGGCCTCCGGTGCGCAAGCAATCAGTAACCCACCACTGGTTTGAGGATCGGTCATTAAATGCTGTTGCCAGGGTTGAATCTCTGAACCAAATGAAACCTCCCCACCATAAGCTTGCCAATTCCGAGATGAGGCGCCGGTATAGATATCTTCTTTAACAAACTCCACTGCCTCGGCAATTACTGGAATATCATGCCAGTTCAAATGGGCTCTCAGGTTTGCCCCGCGACTCATCTCCAGAAGATGCCCTGCCAAGCCAAAGCCCGTAACATCCGTCAAGGCATGAACCTCTGGCATTTTCGAGAGCGCGATACCAGGCTGATTTAGCTGAGTGGTATAGGCAATCATTGACTCATACCCCTTGGCTGACAAACGCTCTTTCTTTAGGGCGGCACTCAAAATACCAACCCCTAGGGGTTTACTTAGAATAATCGCATCCCCTACTTGAGCACCGCTATTGCGCTTCACGTTCGCTGGATCGACGATACCAATCGCGACCAAGCCGTAAATGGGCTCAACTGTATCAATCGAATGCCCACCAGCAATCGGAATACCTGCCGCATGGCATACCGACTCACCGCCCGCGATGATCTTCTGAATCACCTCCAAAGGTAAAACATGAATTGGCATACCAAGTAATGCGAGAGCAAATAAGGGCTGAGCACCCATCGCATAGATGTCTGAGATCGCATTGGTGGCAGCAATTCGACCAAAGTCATAGGGATCATCGACGATTGGCATGAAAAAATCCGTAGTGGCCACAATCGCCTGCTGATCATTGATTTGATAAACCGCTGCATCCTCATTATTTTCTGAACCCGCTAACAAAGCCGGTGGAAACATTTTGAGGGGCGAGGCTCGTAAGATATCGCTTAAGACGCCGGGCGCAATTTTGCAGCCACAGCCGCCTCCATGTGAGAGTGAGGTCAGGCGTCCGTTGTAAGCATTAAGAGTCATAGGTTTATCTTGGTTATTTTTGAAAAAGCTTCTTGATGGTGGTGACGGCATCCTTGCCAAGTTGTTGAGCGCTATCAGTGACATCGCGCAACGTATCAGTGGCGATGTTTAAATAGGTATTGACACTTTTTAGAGCCGCATTCTTAACGACCGGAATGATGGCATCAATGATTTTTCCGACCGCTTCTTTGGTTCCTGCACCATCTTTACCAGTATCGATATTTACGATCTGAATGTCCTCTAATTTAAGGTTAACGTTTGTTCCTAAAATTCGCATATCCTGATACACCAGATCCGCTCCCTGAATATCAAACTGTTTAATAAGAATGCGTGGCTGCTTGAAATTACTCGCCTCATCGGCTTTGCTTTGAGCATCTTCGTTTTGATTGGCTGCACTGTATCGCTTAGCATTATTTTGTAGAACCGATAGATTGTCAGAGTCTTTTGTTTTGACATACCGAACACTCGGCTGATTCAAGAGTACTCGATCTATCACCACAGAGTCTAATTTAGATTCCTTCGGGTTTAACACAATCTCAATCGTTCCGGCTTTAAATGCATGAGCCCCATCA
>JBBAQJ010000037.1:0-13983 GCA_040400365.1 Polynucleobacter sp.
CAAAGAGTGGGCCCCATTGCGTGCCTGGACGACCGATAATTTCATAGCTAGCACTTTTACGACGAATATCTTCGTGTGCAGGAATCGCAGCCAAGACTGGAATACCAACTTTTTCTGCAAAGGCTTGGGCTTCGCCGGTGTTGTCATCTTTATTGATGACCATCCCTGCGACACCGACATTACCGCCCAACTTACGGAAATATTCCACAGCGGAGCAAACATTGTTCGCTACATAGAGGGATTGCAAATCATTGCTACCCACCACAATCACTTTTTGGCACATGTCGCGGGCAATGGGCAAACCAAAACCACCACACACCACATCGCCTAAGAAATCCAACAAGACGTAATCGAAACCCCAATCATGAAAACCCAACTTCTCCAGGGTTTCAAAGCCGTGAATGATGCCGCGACCACCGCAACCGCGCCCTACTTCGGGGCCGCCGAGCTCCATCGCAAATACGCCATCGCGCTTGAAGCAGACATCACCAATCGAAACCGCATCCCCTGATAATTTTTTCTTCGAGGAGGTTTCAATAATGGTGGGGCATGCTTTACCTCCAAACAATAAGGAGGTGGTATCGCTCTTCGGATCGCAACCGATCAGCAATACCTTCTTACCTTGTTGCGCCATCATGTAGGAAAGATTGGCGAGAGTAAAACTTTTACCAATACCGCCTTTGCCATAAATGGCAATAATTTGTGTTTCTTTGGTGACGGGTCCTTTGTGGACGGGATCCGGTTCCATGTCAGCCTCTTTTTTGAGATTGACAAATTGCACCGTTGCTTCGGCTGGCACACCTTCTAATTTTGCGGTTGCTGGACTCATTGCAAGGTTCTCCAATCAAGGACCATCTTTAAACAATCTTTATCGCTAAACGCTTGGCGATAGGCTTTATCCGCATGTGCTGGTGAGGCATGATGCGTAATCAATCCATCTAATGAGAGCCGACCCGACTCGGCTAAGTGTTTCACAGCCAATAAATCTTTAGGCTGCCACTGCGCCGCCACCCGAATGCGAGCCTCGCGCATAAATGCTTGTGGGAATGAGAAGGTCATCGGAGCGTCATAAAAACCAGCCAGAACGATTTCACCGCCAGGTGCTAAACATGAAATCAAGGTATCGAGTAGCGCTGCGTCACCACTCACATCGACAATCGTTTTGTAATAGCGCTTTTGATCTGCTTTTGGGTCAATCACTTCGTATCCAATCGCACCTTTGCGACGATCGGTATCGGTTTCCCAAACGACTGGTGATTTGCCAGCAAGCACCGCTATGCGCGCAATGAGACGACCTAAAACACCGTGACCAATAATCAAATCAGGCTGTTGACTCCCTTCAGCCGATGTGACGTGATGCGCTGTCGCTGCCAAGGCAAACAAAACGGCTTCTGCACCTAACTTGTTGTCCACGCCAATCACTCGACTTGCTGGCACCACCACGCGTGATGCCGCACCGCCGAAGAGGCCTTTGACATCACCAAAGCAACGCGCCCCTGGAACGAATACGCGTTGACCGGGCTGATACCCGGACCGAATTCCTGCTTGATAAATTTTGCCGACCGACTCATAGCCCGGTACCAGCGGATAACCCATGCCCGGGAAGTGAGGCATGCGCCCACTCCATAGAAGTTTTTCAGTGCCTGTACTAATGCCACTCCATTCAATATCAACTACAACATCCGTCTCAGTGACGGGTGACAGCTTCAGTTCACTCAAGACAACGCTCTCGGGCTTCTCGAGCACGATGGCCTTTGCTTGATAGATTGTGTTCATAGTGTCATTTCTTATTTACATATTTTATGTGTAAATATTTATTTACATTACTCATTCTTCACCACTTTGGGAATAATTTATCTAGGGGTTTCTACTGATGACCCCTAGTATTTACAAGGCTTTTTGGGCAAAAAACGACTTTTAGACTCTAAGCCACTGAAATCATTGGCTTTTTACAGTGCAAGATCTGTGCATTCAAGGGAATAGCGGATGGTAAGAGCCGAACCGCCTCAAACCCCGCTTCCGTTAGCATTTGGCTGATTTCAGCTTGGGAACGGGGTCTACCCCGCCCCATTGCTAATAGATAGAAGCCAAAATACGCATCCCCCATCGCCTCTTGACCCGGGGTGTCTGCCATCGGCTCAGCCAGAATTAGACTTGCTCCCGGCTCTAAGGCATTGAAAACATTACGTAATAAGATTTTGACCCGGGAGTCATCATGATCAAAAATGACTCGGATGAGGGTCGCCACATCCGCGCCCTTGGGTAACGCCCCATCGAAAAAATTTCCGCCAATCGCCTCGATCCGATTGGATAAATGGGTTTGGCTAATGTGAGCTCTTGCTAACTCAGCCACGCCCGGGAGATCAAAAATCGTGCACTTCAGATTTGGATAACGATTTGCGAGTTGCGTGACAAAAGCTCCCTGCCCACCACCAATATCCAGTAAATGGCGATGCTTGGCAAACGAGTAGGCATCGATCACTTCGGCAGTGACCAAAGGTTGGGTGTGTGCCATCAGCTTTGAATAGTTCGCAACGCGCTCGGCCGATAGGGATTCTGGTTTGGGATCGTGGGCATGATCGATGTAGGGCCAATACTCGGCCATCGCAGCCTTACCCGTAATATCACCGCGTAACAGCGCCAAGGGATCATGCAGATCACGATAAAAATCGCTGTGATGCACGATCATATCGACAAGTGCACGATTACCAACTAAGGGCGCACCCAACATACCGAGCGCAAAGTGATCGTTGTCTCGTTTCGTTAAAAGACGAATGGCAACTGCAGCATCGAGCAAACGATTTAAACCTGCGGGTGGCAACGCAATACGCTCTTGTAATTGTATTTTCGATAAAGCCCCGTTTGCGAGTAACTCAAAGAGATTGACCTTGACACACGCCAATAAAATTTGGGAGTACACAAAGCCCGCCATGACATCAAAGAGTGCGGAGGCCTGACGCCGCACAACCCAGCGTGTCAATGGAAAGCGAGCAGCCCAGCGCTGAAATCGGGGTGAGGCAATGACACGATTGCGCCAATCGGCGAAGGCGTCTTTCAGTGAGCGATGATGGGATTGTGTGTCTTCAGACACACGCTCAGACAGTGGCATGGTGATGCAGCGGTCGACTCGTATTGATAAACCATGCTTCCGGAATCAAGCGCTCAGCCTCTTTCGCCACTAAGGCGCGCAGCATCTTCTCGCCTTTACACGATGGTATCGAATGGATTGCTTTGTATACCAACTCATCAAAATGCTGAACCGCGCCCACTAAACCAAGGTCTCGTGCAGAGCTTGGTCGATCATGGGTTAAATCTTGACCTTGTGGTTTGCCCATCATCGCTTGATCGGCCAATACATCACGAATGTCATCAGCGACTTGATAGGCTTCACCCAACCACTCTCCCAGTGGTTTCCAAGTATCCGCATCGGCGCCTGCGGCTTGCGCGCCCGCTGCGGTTGCGGCTTCGAAGAGTGAACCCGTTTTTTCTTTTTGATACTGCGAGAGTTGAACTTTAGATTCGCACTCCCAGGCTTGACCAGACACAATGCCGTGCGGCGCACCTACGGATGCAGCGATGGTTTTTAGAAGCGGTGCCAAACGCAGCGGTGAGCGCATGCTACACGAAGCAATGTACTGAAATGCCAACACAATCAGTGCATCGCCTGCGAGCACCGCAATGCGTTCACCAAATGCCGCATGCACTGAGGGTTGTCCACGACGCACCATCGCATTATCAAAGCATGGCAAATCATCATGCACGAGCGATGCGCAATGCAATAGCTCAATGGCGCCTGCAGCGGCAATCGATAAATCGGGATCATCGTCCCCGCAGGCGGCAGCGACTGCTAAACACAGTTGTGGCCGAATGCGCGCACCGCCTGGGAATACCGCATGATGCAAAGCCCTTTGTAAATTTTGTGGGGCTGTCTTAGACTCTGCGATGGCAAGCGCTTGATGCAAGCCCTTTTCAATACGCTGCTGCATCGCGTGACTGGGGCTGATTTTTGAGCTCATGACCGGCTTTCAGAGTTAATCGGGTCGCAATACGGGTAAAAAAAGTGTAAATATTTTTTTACACTTATTATGATGATGAATATAGTCAGCTAATGCAACAGGGTCAATCAATCAAATCTAGGGAAAACCCTAATGAGCGCCATTAATCGCATTCCCTACGACTGGCCAAACCGCCAAATGAGCCGCTCGATTACCGTGGGCGATCTCACCTGGCATGTACAAATCTCGGGCAAAGGGCCTGTCATTTTGTTGCTGCATGGCACCGGTTCCTCCACCCACTCGTGGGGTGAGCTCACGCCTTTACTTAATCAAGAAGCGCAGGTGCTCAGCGTCGATTTACCGGGGCATGCCTTTACTCTGGGAGCTTCGGTGGATTCTTTACGTCTGGAGCAAATCGCAAGTAATTTGGTTGCGCTGATTGAAGAGCTCAAAATGCCGTGGCCGACCATGGTCGTTGGTCATTCTGCTGGCGCTCCCTTAGCGCTCGCATTTGCTAATCAAGCCCCCACCAAACCACAGGTGATTATTGGTCTGAATCCCTCATTGATTCCACCGCCACCAAGCTATACCCAATTTTTTGGGCCAATGTTGGGGCCAGTGACTAAATCCGCCACTCTGGCATCGATTCTGGCGAAGCTTGCACCCCTCTCAGGCATGACCGATCGATTATTAGATTCCACCAATACCAATTTGCCAGAAACGAATCGCAATTACTACCGACGCCTGTTTCAATCACCCGAACATGTACGGGGCGCGATGAACTTTATGGCCTCAGCCAACATCGATCAAGTACTCAAAGCCGGCTCTTCACTACCGAGTCATTTAATTTGGGTCATTGGTGAGAGCGATCAGTGGGTTCCAGAAATTGGCTTGAAGAAAATCATCAAGCAATACTTTCCTAAATCAACCGTGATCTATTGGCCAGGTGGCCACATCATGCACGAAATTGAAACTACTAAGACCGCTGATTTGATCTTAAGTGAACTGCGAACCCTCAAGAAATAATTTGTTTAGGTGTGCAAGACACCTAAAACCGCTTGCGAGAGTTCGTGTGCACGTGCATGTGGGAGAGGTAGGTAATACGAGCCAATCAATTGAGCAATGTGTTGACCCTCCTCACGCGCCTGCGGTGAGGTGTCGATCCATAAACTTCGTACCTTTATTTGCGATGCTAGCTTTGCGGATTGCTCGGCATCGACTTGTGCTTGAGCTCTTCCCGGCGTACCATTGCGTGCAATATTGGCACGGCCATCGGTCAAGAACACCAAGGTGGGGGTCATGCCTTTTTTGAGCGATCCCTTGGCTAGTGCAAAAGCCGTGTCAATCGCTTTGGCCAGTGGGGTCCCACCACCACCGGGTAGCGATGCTAAGGAGCGCTTCGCTCTGACTAAAGAACGGGTTGGGCTTAACAACAGTTCTGCTTCGCTTCCCCGAAAGCTAATGAGTGCTACCTGATCGCGTCGCACATAGCACTCAGCCAATAACAATTCCACCGCGCCTTTTGCTTCAGCTAAACGATTGATCGCCGCAGAGCCGGAGGCATCGACCACAAAGGTTGTGAGTGTTTGATTGCGTTGTCGATAGCGCTTGACGCGTAGATCATCCTTACGAATGAGGATTTTTGGCTGAGACTTATTCTTACTCCCATTTAATTGAAGTTGCCGAATGCGTTGCCATGGTACAGCGGCGCGCAACGTGTCCATCAAACTCAGTCGTTGGCTACCAGTGGGCATTCCAGGCTTTGAGCCCATGGGGCGACCGCGTTGACTACTGAATTGGCTAGCGCCTGTCTTGCCAGCAGAATGATTTTTTTGTCGTACCAACGCGAGTTGAGTGAGTCGATCGAGCAGTTCACGAGGAATCGACGCTTGTGCTGCCTCTAATACCTGATCCTCCAATACCTCGGTCTCGTGATTCTGAGAATGGGTCTCTTCTGAATTCGCTTCCTCGTTTTGTTCAGGTGTTGATTCGGGATTAGGCTCATCCTCAGCTTGAGTCTCATCGGCCACAGTGGGTATTTGCATTGCTCTCGGTAACAATACCAAGGTCACCGCACGCTCAAGATGCTCTTGACTGGGCTCACTCTGATGCCATTCGAGATCCATGGCGGCCAAGTACCGCGCCGTTCTCGCTGTAAATTGGACTGCGCGCAAGGAGGTAATGCCTAACTGCGCAGCAATTCCGACAAGAGCCGCGTATTGTTCATCACGGAAAATGATTTGTTCAGCCCTCTCTTGAATACTGATGCGATCGAGATCAATGAACTCTGTATCAAGTTTAGCGTCTGGCAAATCATGCCATGCAATTGAGTCTAAATCGATATAAAACGCGCAGCGCTCGATCAATTTTGGATTAACGCTCTCTTCCTCTTCCATGCTTTCATCAAGAGCAATCGCCCCCATGGCACATGCGATACGCTCTCCATGACCATCGCGCTCAACTTGAATGGCGCCATGATCAAGGGCAGCCGTAATACGGGCTACGGTTCCTGCTTCGAGGCGCTCGGCCATTGGCACAATCACGAGACTTTGATCGCACTGACTTAAGAGCCCTGGTCGAAAGATTGGCTTACCAGAGATGATCGTGGCCTCAATATCCAAACCACCGAGTAAGTTCTCATCCGAGATACCGCTGGGGATCTTTCGTAATGGAGTTACCAAACCATGATGGCATGCAAGCTGTTCAAGCGTTTGCAACCAGCGCTCGCGCACGGGGCCTGAGCGTGCGTGCACGATTACCCCACCAAACACATGGGGTGCGAGTGTCATCAACTGTGCAACGTGTAAACACGTCAACCAGTACGGTGTCATACCTTAGGCAAACAACTCATCGAGTGCCCGTTGCACACGCGTTGCTGAGCTCGATTCGTCCAGTGGGTTACGACGTAAGCGATGCTGTAAGGCGGGGACCGCAATGCGCTTGAGATGATCTCGTGTTACTTTATTTTTTCCATCGAGCGCAGCGACTGCGCGTGAGGCGCGCAACAGGGTGAGCTCGCCGCGCAGGCCATCGGTACCCAGATGAGCGCATAGCGTACTGGCATCGTGTAGTAATTTGTCGTCGACCTTCACGCTGGCTAATTTCTTGCGCGCGCTCGCCATCACCGCCCGAATCTTCGCATCTTCTTTATCCCAAATCTTCATGAACGCATCGGGGTTGCGCTCAAAGGCATCGCGTCGCTTAATGATCTCGACACGGCTTGGCATATCAGTTGGGGTTTTGACTTCAACGGCCAGGCCAAAGCGATCAAGGAGTTGGGGGCGCAACTCACCCTCTTCGGGGTTGCCACTACCCACCAATACAAATCGGGCAGGATGGCGGACACTCAAGCCCTCACGCTCAACCACATTCTGCCCTGAAGCTGCGACATCAATGAGTAGATCAACCAAGTGATCATCTAAAAGATTAACCTCATCGATGTATAAGAATCCGCGATTGGCTTTTGCCAACAAGCCGGGCTCAAAGGCCTTCTCACCAAGCGTTAGGGCTTTCTCGATATCCAAAGCACCCAGCACCCGATCCTCGGTCGCGCCTAAAGGAAGATCAATGACCGGGACGGGGCGTTGCTCCGTTTTAGGTTTGGCTTTTGCTGCCGCACCACAAATAGGACAGAGACCTGCCATGGCCTTGGGGTCACAGCCATACGCACAGTCTTTAACAACGGTCATCATGGGTAGCAATGCTGCCAGACCACGAACCGCCGTCGATTTACCAGTACCTCGATCACCCATCACCAAGACACCCCCCACGCTCGGTTCGAGTGCGGCCACCAAAATGGCGAGTTTCATATCCTCTTGGCCCACAATGGCTGAGAATGGGTAATTACGGGTCATGCAACCGCTCCTTCAATAAACTTTATCGATTTGTTGCTAAATTAAGGTTAAATATAAGGCATCTAACGGGCAATGAGCCCAATTGAGGAAAACGATGAGTGATAACAAGCCAAAAGACATTAAAAACGTAGAGCATCGGATTGAGTCTTGGCTCATTCCCACGGGCAATCTCTTTGTTTCTTTATTTCATCGGATTGCCTTATTTGCAATCGGGGCAGCTACCGTATGGGCGGCTGGGATGAGTTTCTTTGAGATGATGCAAAAGCCCTATGCCTCGGTACAAGATTTACTCCTTCTATTTATCTATCTAGAAATCGGTGCGATGGTCGGGATTTACTTTAAGACCAATCACATGCCCGTGCGCTTCTTGATTTACATTGCGATTACCGCAGTCACGCGCCTCATTATTGATCTGGTTGGCACGAAGCATGAGGCGGATATGGGCATCTTGCTGATGGGCCTAACCATTTTGGTCTTAGCGCTCGCCAATGCACTCGTTCGCTATGCCTCGAATAAATTTCCGAGCAAGCCCGATCAGCACGGCGGAGAATAAATGTGAGCCCTGCCGAGCGGCAAACGCGTATTGATTTAGCGGCCTGTTACCGCTTATGTGCATTTGAGGGCTGGGATGATCTCATTTACACCCATATCTCAGCAACCGTTCCGGGAGAGCCCAATCACTACCTCATCAATCCCTTTGGCTATCAGTTTGATGAAATCACGACATCCAATCTGGTGAAGGTCAATACCAAGGGTGAGATTGTGGATCCCAGCTCACCCTATCGCGTCAATCCCACTGGCTTTGCGATTCATGGAGCGGTGCATCGCGCCCGTCCTGATGCGAACTGTGTGATGCATCTGCATAACACCGCTGGGATTGCAGTATCAGCGCAGGAGAGTGGTTTATTACCGCTCTCACAACATGCCATGCGCTTTATGGGTCATCTGGGATACCACGATTACGAAGGTGTTGCACTCACGGAATCCGAGGGCAAACGCCTTACTGAATCCCTTGGTAAACACCCCGCCATGCTTTTGCGTAATCACGGCACACTCACTGTGGGTCGCACCATCGGTGAGGCCTATGTGGTCATGGCTACGCTGATTAAGGCTTGCGAGATCCAGATTGCAGCACTCTCGAGTCCACAACTGCATCTACCCAAGCAAAGTGTGATCCAGAAAGCCGCCGATGAGTTGCATGATGGGGGTGCCCAAGAGGGAATGCTAGAGTGGCCCGCCCTACTGCGAATGCTCGATCGATTTGATGAGAGCTATAAAGATTAATTAACTAAATAACGAATCAAGGAGTTGAGATGCCCACATTCAATGTGCAAATGTTTGAAGGACGAACGGTTGAGCAGAAAAGAAAATTTGTTGCTGAGGTAACACGCGTCACCTGTGAGACCTTGGGATGCAGCCCTGGATCGGTTGACATCATCATCACCGATGTGAAGAGAGAAGACTGGGCTACCGGTGGGAAGTTATGGTGTGATGCGGATTAAGCATGAACAGCATGCGTAAAAGAGTTTTAAAAGGTCTGCATGTTATGTGGCCTACCGTTTTAACTCTTAAGGCTCTGAAATTATTACTATTCCCTTGGCTCGAGCAATATGTCCAAGGGCAGCAGCCAATTCCGTATCATCACCCTCATTAATTACTTGATTTAAGTACTCTGTGATTGCACATTTACTTTTTAGTAATCGGGCAATATCGAACTCACGAATATCTTGATATTTGTTCTTAGGATTTTTCTTCATCATATTTGCAATCCGCCCACTATAGTAATCGAGCAAATCTGAGGAAGCTACTCCATATGATGCCCAGGGGATTACTTTTGTAACTTTTTACCTAATGGTGTTGATTTTTTTCTAAGAAGAACTCCGCCTGCGCCAGAGCCTCCTCTGCGTCCAGACCAACGATGTCGGCTGCGATGCCCTGTCTTAATTCTGGGCGGGCGATGAAGATTGGGCCGCCCACCATTACACCAACCTTTGGATTTAGAGATTCTTCTTTTAGCAGTTGAATGAATCGTTTGAGGGCTGGTATTTGGTCTTCGGTGCTAACAGACAATCCCACTAAGTCAAAGAATTGGGTTTTGATCGCCACAATAATTTCACCTTCGCTTGCGGCTAACTCGCCCCACACTTTCCATCCGCCTCGTCTGAAAAACTCAGAAACAATAAATAACCCAAGCGTATGCTGCGATCCTGGTAGGGGTACTAGCATTGCGTGCGGCGCCTTCTCATCAGTTCTGGCAAATTCCTGAAACAGAGGGCTAAAGTCATAAATCAATTGCTTAATCCGCCACATCGCCGTGGTGACCTGAGTAAAGCTTGCGCGATCCTCTTCCCACATCACGCCCAATCGTCTTGCGACTGGCGCTAACAAACGAAGATAGATTTCATCGAGTGGGACACCCTGCTCGTATAGATCCTGTACAAACTTGGCTGCTTTACTAGCGTCATCTCGCAACACCAGTTGTGTTAGTTCATCAACACGGCTCTCATCATTGAGCCGAATACTCATTACGGGAGAGCGATTAGCCTCGGGAGAGTTTAAGTGACTTACAAGTAGTCGCGGGATGACATTGGTTTCAATGGTCTGCATGAGCCAATCCAGATGCTCATCCGGTCCTGCATTGATACGCAGCGGTCGATTGCCAATATCACTTGCGATTTTAGAAATGCGGGAGGAGTTCTCATCATGAACCTCCTGAACACAACTCTCCCACTCCGAACCCTTGGGTCTTTTTCTTTGGTTGTCCTCATCGCCAGAAAATAACTTTTCTTTGATGAGACTGGCATATCGCCATAAAGCCATGCACGCTCCGATTGTCTTCTGTGGCGCTTCAGGCTAGCCCTGAGGTAAAAAAATCAGGCCTATTTATGCGTCAATTGGTTGTGTGTCATTTATAGATCTTTCGACTATTTATCTCCATGAATGATTACTTTTAAGGGTTAACCCTAGTTTTAGTGACTAATACAGGTATAAGTGTCAATAAAAGTTGACACATTTAGCACAATTCAATATAAAAAGAGGAGTCCCACCCGAGTTAGGCAGCTATGGCCGTTCAATCCAAGTCCAAGAAGGAAGCCGTTCCCATTCGTTTGGTATTGGTGACTATGGACACGCACTTAAACAGTGCGGCAAGGCGCGCCCAATTTCAGCTCCAACGCGCCATCCCCGGTCTGTCATTGCAGATCCATGCCGCTAGCGAATTTACCGGCAATCCAGAGCTCACTGAAAAAGCAGTTAATGACATTGCCCATGGCGATATCGTACTTGCCACCATGTTGTTCATGGAAGACCACTACCTCCCGGTCTTTGAGGCCTTAAAAGCCAAGCGCGATGATTGCGATGCGATGGTCTGTGCAATGTCAGCCGGCGATGTCGTGAAACTCACCAAGATTGGCAAGCTTGATATGAGTAAGCCTGCTAGTGGGCCGATGGCAATCCTCAAGAAACTGCGTCCCAAACCCAAGAACGAGGGCGAGAAGCAAACTAGTTCGGGCGCTAGGCAAATGAAGGTGTTGCGGCTCATTCCCCAAATCCTGAAATGGATCCCAGGAACCGCGCAAGATGTGCGGGTGTATTTTTTAACCCTGCAATATTGGTTGGGCGGCTCAGAAGAAAACTTATTCAATCTCTTTAGCTACCTGATTAATCGCTATGCAGCAGGTCCGCGTGAGGTCCTGCGTGGCTTAGCAAAACCCACTGATCCCGTGGAGTATCCCGATCTCGGCGTCTATCACCCCCGCATGAAAAATCGTCTGAGTGAAAAGCTCTCCGATTTGCCAAAGGTAATTCCCGATAGCAAACGTCGTGGTCGGGTTGGTCTCTTATTACTACGATCCTACTTGGTCTCCGGCAACAGTGGTCATTACGATCCTGTGATTGCTGCGTTAGAGGCGCATGGGCTACAAGTCGTGCCCGCCTTTGCTGCAGGGCTAGATGCGCGCCCCGCGATTGACACCTACTTCATGAAAAATCATCAGGTGACGGTCGATGCGGTGATCTCACTGACCGGTTTCTCATTAGTCGGCGGCCCAGCGTATAACGATGCCAAAGCGGCCGAAGAAGTGCTTGCTAAGCTTGATGTGCCTTATATCGCAGCGCATCCCGTAGAGTTCCAAACACTCACCCAGTGGGGTGGATCTGATCGGGGTTTGATGCCGGTGGAAAGCACCATTATGGTGGCGATCCCTGAACTCGATGGCGCCACTCAACCAATGGTGTATGGCGGTCGACCTGGTGCGGCAGGCACTACCTGCACCGGTTGCCATCAACGTTGCACCTTTACCGAAGACCACAACCCGCAAGATATGTTTACTTGTGTCGAGCGCACTGCGATGCTTGCTTCTCGAACCGCTAAGTTGGTGGATCTGCGCAACTCGGATAAAGCCAATCGTAAAGTGGGTCTAGTGATTTTTAATTTCCCACCCAATGCAGGGCATACTGGCACTGCCGCTTACCTCAATGTCTTTGAGTCCTTACACCAAACCATGTTGGGACTCAAAGCCGATGGTTACACGCTCACCGTGCCAGAAACTCCGGAAGCCTTGCGCAAAGAAATTATTGAGGGCAATGCTCAGCAATATGGTGCAGAGGCCAATGTCCACACCATCATTAGTGCCGACGATCATGTCAAGCGCGAGCGTTGGCTCAGTGAGATTGAAGCGCAGTGGGGCCCAGCCCCTGGTAAGCAATGGAGTAATGGCTCGGGGATTTTTATTCTCGGTAAGCAATATGGCAACGTCTTAGTGACCGTGCAACCGGGGTTTGGCTTTGAGGGCGATCCGATGCGCCTCCTTTTTGAAAAAGGCTTTGCACCTACACATGCATTCTCTGCGTTTTATCGTTACTTGCGCGAAGACTTTGCTGCCAATGCGGTTTTGCACTTCGGCACTCACGGCGCCCTTGAATTTATGCCTGGTAAGCAAGCAGGCATGAGTGGCTCCTGCTGGCCCGATCGCTTGATTAGCGATCTACCCAACTTTTACCTCTATGCATCCAATAACCCTTCCGAAGGCGCACTGGCCAAACGTCGCGCAGGTGCCACGCTGATTAGCTACCTGACGCCACCCGTGACCCAGGCAGGGATTTATGCAGGACTTGCCGATCTCAAAACCTCGATTGAGCGCTGGCGCGGTCTCGCCCCTGAGCAGCGTGGCGAGGAGGAGGATCATGACTTAGCGGCACTGATTCAGGCGCAGGCAGCGCAAATGGATTTATGCAAAGCAGAGCCGCAATGGGATGTGCGCGATGCCGACCTTATCCAACAACACATTACCAAACTCTTTGAGCAGATTTTGGAGTTGGAGTACACCTTAATTCCGCATGGCATGCACGTGGTCGGCACCACCCCCAGTGAATCCGAGCGTGTGGATTTATTGAGCGCCATGGCGATTGGTTCGTTTAGTCAAACCCTACCCAATTCAGCGATTACCCAATTGGTGCAAGGCAAGTCCATTCAAACGATCGTGAATAAGAATGCCGATCTTCAAGAGTTGGCTCGAGAGGAAGCAATTGCAATTTTAGAAAAGCTCCAGCATTGGGACCAGCAGATCCAAGAAGAGACCGAGATCCCGAGTATTCTGAAAGCGCTGGATGGTCGCTTTATTCGGCCTGCACCGGGTGGCGATGTAATGCGCAACCCCGAGGTGCTTCCCTCCGGTCGTAATTTGCACGGCTTTGATCCCTTTCGGATTCCAAGTGCCTTTGCAGTCAAAGATGGTGCTAAGCAAGCCCAGAAGATTTTGCAACGGCACATCGATGATGCCAAGGCACTTCCCGAATCGATTGCACTGGTACTGTGGGGCAGCGATAACCTCAAATCCGAAGGTGGGCAGATTGGTCAGGCATTGGCTCTTCTGGGAGCATTGCCACGCTTTGATGGCTATGGTCGTTTAGCAGGAGCCACCCTCATTCCACTAGCAGAACTCGGTCGCCCACGCATTGATGTGGTGATCACCCTCTCGGGGATCTTTCGTGATCTGATGCCCTTACAAATCAAGCTCTTGGCTGAAGCGGCGTATCTCGCTGCAGCAGCCGATGAGCCGATCGAACAAAACTTTGTGCGCAAACACGCCCTTGCTTATATGGCAGAGCACGGCTGTGATTTGGAGACCGCGGCA
>JBBAQJ010000038.1:0-13950 GCA_040400365.1 Polynucleobacter sp.
TCATTTAGTTTGATGAGAAGATCGCCTTCCTTCACATCTAGGCCAGATTTGATTGGTACATTTAATACCAAACCGCCAATTTCTGTACTTAAGTCAACCCCCCGAAATGCACGTACATTACCAACACTTGTCATTTTCGGTTGCCACTCTTGTTTTTCAATGGCCATAGTGCTCACTGTTGCCGGGGGTAAACCCATACCGGCCATAAAGTGATTAAACAGAAGGGTTTTTAATTGATTAAAGGCCACAATCAGGCCAAGGAGCATAAACACCGCTATCAGCATCACAATCATGCGGCGCTTTAAGGGTGGCATCTGCATGAGAGCAGCGTATGCTTTAGTTTTTCTAAAACGGTCTCGTGGCCTCAGGGTATTGGCTAGCCATCGAAATGGCGACAATGCCAAATCAAGTGTTTTTACACTCCAGAGTGTATTTTTTATCCAGGCGATGATGGTATGTATTACATTCATTGGCGCGTCTCTTGCTGGCTAATGCCTTGGTGAGGGGAAGTTTGTGTTTTCTGAGCTTGATAAGCAGGGCCAGTCCGATTCCACCAACCGCCGCCTAGGGCAGCAAACAAAGCCGCGGTATTGGCAAAGCGATTGGCTTGGGCATCAATCAAACGAAACTTGGTTTGCTGATACTGTCTTTGAGCGATTAATACGGCCAAATAACTTCCTGTTCCCAATTTATATTGTTGCTCTAGTAAATTCAGATACTCTAAGGCATTACGCTCTGCTTCCGATGCCGCTCTTAGAGCGAGAGCATCGCTTTCTAAAGCCTTAAGTGCATTAGCTACTTCCTGAAAGGCATTTAGCACAGTTGCCTGGTACTGAAAGACAGCAGCTTCATTGGTGGCGATAGCGCCTCGACGCTGAGCAAGCAAGGCACCTCCTTGAAACAATGGTTGAAAAACACCTCCGGCAACGGACCACATTGCCGCATTGGGTCCAAACAATGCGCCGGTGGTTAAAGCCTGTGATCCAATAGCCCCGCTGAGGTTAATTTGCGGTAGTAAATTAGCAGTAGCAACACCCACTAAGGCATTAGTCGATTTAATATATGACTCTGCAGCCCTTATATCTGGACGCTGGCGAACCAACTCTGATGGTATCGATAGAGGAATTTTCTCGGGGAGATTTAATGTACTTAAGTCAAATTTAGCCAGTAAGGCATTCCCTGGGAACTCACCTACAAATACGGATAGTTGATTGCGAGTAAATGAGAGGTTTTTGTCAAGATTGAGTAAGTCAATCTGTGAACTTGCTGCTAATGAAATTTGCGAAGTAAGATCAACCCGTGATGCAGTTCCAATTTCTAGTTGCTTTGCAATAATGTCAGCAAGATTTTTCTGCGCTTCATAGATCTCTAAATTCGCTGCGTACTGAGCACGAAGTGCTGCCTCACGAATTGCCGTAGTGACGATATTTGCTGTCAGATTTAAATAAGCCCCCTCAAGCTGAAATCCCGAGATCTCTGCCTGAGCTTGTGTACTTTGCACGGCGCGGCGCGCACCGCCAAAGACATCGAGGTTGTAGTTCACAGAAACAGAGGTGTTATAGACGTTATAAATACTGGGGCTACCAACCCCTTGTCCGAAAGAAGATGGATTAATTTGCTGACGAGTTGCGCTTCCCCCTAAACCAAAACTGGGAAATAAAAAGGATCCAAATGCTGCATTGGCATTTTCTTGGGCGGCGCGAAGTGTAGCATCTGCAGCTGCTAAATTTGGGTTACGTTTTAAGGCTTGCTTAATCAAAGCATCAAGTTCAGGCGAACGGTACAAGGCCCACCACTCGGCAGGTATATCTCCTGCGGGTTCGATACTCTGCGCCGTTCCGCCCACGCTTGGTGCAGTTGCTAATTGATTGCTAATAGGCTTTTCTGTAAACGTAGTGACCTTTGGCGCATCTGGCTTCTTAAAATCTGGTCCTACTGCACATGCCCCAAGGCAAAGAGAAATAATCAATGCCCAGCTATTTTTACTGGGATATGGCATCTGGGGTTTCCAAGAAAAATATGGGGTTGCTAAACGACTTTTCACACCTTATATTTGACCACAAGGATGCAATTTAATGCGGATCTATTCTACCGTAACGCTTTTGGCCAAATTACGTGGCTTATCCACATCTGTTCCTAAGGCACAGGCGGTGTGATAGGCCAACAGCTGCAGTGGAATAACATGTAAGATGGGAGATAAATCTCCATAGTGCTCAGGTAAGCGAATAACTCGAATACCTTCTTCAGTTTTAATTTGCGTGCCCTGGTCTGCAAAAACAAATAGCTGACCACCACGCGCTTTAACCTCTTGCATATTGGACTTAAGCTTTTCGAGAAGAGTGTCGTTGGGTGCTACCGTTACAACTGGCATTTTGTCAGTCACCAAAGCTAATGGGCCATGTTTAAGCTCTCCAGCCGGATAGGCCTCTGCGTGTATATAGGAAATTTCTTTTAACTTAAGAGCTCCCTCTAGTGCGATTGGGAAATGAACTCCTCGTCCCAGAAATAGAGCGTTCTCACATTTTGTGAACAACTGACTCCAAGAAATAATCTGTGGCTCCAATGCCAAGACCGCATGAATCGCTTGCGGCAGGTGTCGTAAATTATCGAGTGCCTTTTTCTCAGCATCATTGGATAGTAGGCCGTTACGCTTTGCAATCGAGCAGGCTAATAAGTACAAGGCGAGTAATTGGGTAGTAAAGGCTTTGGTGGAAGCCACGCCCACTTCTGTACCAGCATGTGTTAAAAAGTGCCACCGAGTCTCCCGAACCATAGCGCTTGAGGCAACATTACAAATTGATAAGGTCATAGTGTGACCAAGCTGCTTTGCATGTCGTAAGGCCGCCAATGTATCAGCAGTTTCTCCCGATTGTGAAACAACAATCACTAAGGTATTCGGTCTAGGAATCGATTGGCGATAGCGATACTCGCTCGCAATTTCTACTTGAGTAGGAATCCGTGCAATTTCCTCAAACCAATATTTAGCAACGCAGGCGGAGTAATAACTGGTACCACAGGCTAAAAGCAAAATCTGATCAAACGCTTGCCATTCATTAGGATCAGCAGCAAACAGGTCTGGTCCAAACTCAGAAATATGGGCAATTGTGTCTGAGGCTGCACGCGCTTGCTCAAAAATCTCCTTTTGCATGAAATGCTGATAGGGGCCAAGTTCAACTGCTTCTGCTTGCATTGGCATTGTCTTAACTTCACGATCTACTTTTTTACCATTGCAATCCCAAATGGCGTAATCACGCTCATCAAGCGCCACCAAATCTCCCTCCTCGAGGTAGATCATGGTCTGTGCTTTTCCAGCCAATGCCAATGCGTCAGATGATAGGTAATGACCATCTTTACCAAGCGCCACAATCAGGGGAGATCCAGCACGTGCGCCAATTAAGCGCTTTGGCTCTGTTTGAGAAATGACTGCAATCGCATAGGCTCCCTTTAACTGCAAAATACTCGCAGCTACAGCCTCTCTTAAATCAGGCTTAGCTAATTTCACATACTCACGATGAACTAAGTGTGCGATGACCTCGGTATCGGTCTCCGAACTAAACTGGTAGCCAGCAGTAATCAGTTGTTCACGCAAGGGCTCATAGTTCTCAATAATTCCGTTATGTACCAGCGCAATTAAATTATTCGAGATATGGGGATGTGCGTTTTGTGTGTCTGGCTTACCATGGGTGGCCCAACGAGTATGGGCAATACCAATATGCCCATTGAATTCACTGGCCTGTTTTGCTAAATCAGCCACACGAGCTGTTGTTCTCGCTCTTTGCAGAGGATGACTGGGTTTGCTTGTATCAATTACTGCAAAACCGCATGAGTCATAGCCTCGATACTCTAGGCGTCGTAGACCCTCAATTAAGGTATCAACTACATTACTTTTAGAAACTGCGCCAACAATTCCGCACATAGATTATTTCTTTGCTTTGCTAGATTTAGGCTTGATCTTAATGGGCCGTTGCCAGTCTAAGGAGACTTGCTTAGCACGCGATACCGTTAATTTTCCAGCAGGAGCGTCTTTGGTTAAGGTAGTCCCTGCGCCTAAGGTGGCTCCCTTGCCCACTTTCACAGGCGCTACTAACTGCGTATCGGACCCAATGAACGCATCATCCTCAATAATCGTTTGGTGCTTATTGACGCCATCGTAATTACAGGTAATGGTGCCAGCACCAATATTGACGCGCGCCCCGACGATCGAGTCGCCCACATAAGCGAGATGATTCGCTTTACTCTGTGCTGCAATCCTTGTATTTTTAACTTCGACAAAATTACCAATATGAACTTCGTTCGCCAATATCGTACCCGGTCGAATACGCGCATAGGGCCCCACTCGGGCATCAACACCAATTTGTGCCCCATCGATATGCGTAAAAGCTTCAACTTCGGTATTGGCCGCAATTTGACTATCTTTGATGACACAGTACGGACCTATATGAACTCCATTAGCCAACTGAACGCGACCTTCAAATACACATCCGATATCGATCCATACATCTTGTCCACAAACAAGTTCACCCCGAATATCGATACGCTCAGGATCAAATAAAGTAACGCCTGTTTCCAATAATGCAGTGGCTCGCTGTTTTTGTAATTGCCGCTCTAGCGCAGCCAATTGATCACGACTATTGACTCCTAAAATCTCATACTCATTCTTTGCTTGCGAGGTTCGTATGGGAACACCGTCTCGCACAGCCATCGCAATCACATCGGTTAAGTAATACTCCCCTTGGGCATTTTTAGTTTTTAAACTTTTCAGCCATTTTGATAACGAGTCGGTGGGAAGAACCATAATGCCCGTATTAATTTCGGTGATCCCCTTAATACTTGGACTGGCATCTTTTTCTTCAACGATTGCACTTACTAATCCATCCTGATCGCGCACAATTCGTCCATATCCTGTTGGATTTGCCATATTTTGGGTTAATAAGCCAAGAGCTGACCGCTTAGAGCGAACTCCATCAGCTAAGCGTATGAGGAGTTGAAGGGTATCTTTAGTGATCAATGGCACATCGCCATATAAGACGAGAGTTGGTAAATCTTTATTTAATTTAGTTAGGGTCTGTAAGAGCGCATGGCCTGTACCCTTTTGCTCTTTTTGTAAAACCGTTTTAATTGCCTTAAAACGCGGATTACGGTTCGCTAAATCGCTTAGGAATGCATTAACATGCTCTGCCCCATGTCCAATGACCACTATCGGCTCTGCCGCCTTTATTAAAGAAATAGCAGTTTCTAAGACATGTTCCAAGAGGGGTTTACCGGCCAAGGGTTGTAAAACCTTGGGCAAGGCCGATTTCATGCGCTTGCCTTGGCCTGCTGCCAATATCACAATATTCATAGCCATAAGTATAGGGCTTGAGTTAGGTTAATGAGTATGCTCTTGAGCTGTTGAGTTAAGGCTTCTTAGCAAATGAAATCGGAAATTGAGTTTGCTCGGTCAAGGCACATATGTCTTCACCCTCGTCAATCGCCAAATCTCCCTCGAGATTCATTCCCAGCTCACTAAGGTCTTGATGAATCTCTAAATCTTGAAAGTTAAATGCATTTGGGTCCATTAAATGCGAGGGGACGATATGATGCATTGCCCGAAAGATATTTTCAACTCGACCTGGAAATTGTTTCTCCCAATCCCGCAAAAGCTTCTTCATCGTTGCTCTTTGTAAATTAGGTTGACTGCCACATAGATCACATGGAATGATGGGGAAGTTCATCATGGTGGCATAGCGCTCTATTAATTTCTCTGGAACATATGCCAGCGGACGAATCACGATATGCCGTCCATCGTCAGAACGCAATTTTGGTGGCATCCCTTTGAGCTTCCCGGCAAAAAACATATTTAGTAATAGGGTCTCTAAAATATCATCTCGGTGATGTCCTAAGGCTATCTTGGTAGCCCCAAGTTCATCTGCAACGCGATACAAAATACCGCGTCGCAAACGCGAACATAAGCCGCAAGTAGTTTTTCCTTCTGGGATTACACGCTTAACAATACTGTAGGTATCTTGTTCTTCAATATGAAATGCAACGTTGAGTTGTTCTAAATAATTAGGAAGTATTTCTGCAGGAAAGTTAGGCTGCTTTTGATCAAGATTTACTGCCACGATCTCGAAGGAGATTGGTGCACGCTCACGTAGTTTTAGCAAGATATCCAATAGGGTATAGCTGTCTTTGCCGCCCGATACACATACCATCACCTTATCGCCGTCGGCAATCATGCCAAAGTCACTAATAGCTTGTCCCACTAAACGAGATAATTTTTTATCTAATTTATTTTCTTCAAATGCTTGCTTACGTGGATCAGCCATATCGAGTGTTAGTAATAAAGTTTATCTAATTCGACGGTTTAATCTTAAATACTTCTACGCCTACTGCCTCGCAATCGGGGTAGACGTCAGGCTTTGCTGTGCTGACTCTGGCAGCCATCACACTGGGGTGCTCTAAAACCGCCTGCACAATATCGTCACATAAGGTCTCTTGTAGATGAATATGACCTCTTTGGACTCGCTGAGTAATTGTTTTACGAATAAAGTCATAATCTAAAACTTCATCCAAGCGATCCTGCTTCGGTGTGTTTTGCTCCAGAGGGACGTAGAGATCCACATTGAATACAACGCGTTGCTCTGCTTTTTTTTCAAAGTCGTGGACACCGATATTGATGTACACCTCATAATCTTTTAAGAATAAGCGGCGGCAATGAATCAGGCTGGGGTGGGATAAAAGGGAGTGCATGCTAACCTTATTGAGTGTTGAACATCACATCGCGCCGCGACGGAATTAAATGTTGACCGCCATCGACATAAATAGTTGTGCCTGTAATTGCTTTTGCATTCGCAATAAAGAGTGCGGCCTGGGCAATATCATCTGCGCTCGATGAATATCCCATGGGAGTCATTTGATGCGCTTGCAAAAACTCTGCTTCTGTTTGTTTGCCAGATGGCAATGTGATCCCGGGGGCCAAACCAACCGAGCGTAGAGTCGGAGCAAAATCAAGCGCCATCATTTCAGTGGCTGTTAATAGTGCGCTCTTTGACAAGGTATATGAAAAATAATCTGGATTTAAATTAATTAGCTTTTGATCCAATAATTGAATGGTGACAGGAACTAGTCCATCGTTTCGTGCGGGTTGCTTTTGGAGATGATGAAACATTTCCTGTGCTAATAAAACGGGGGCTACCAGATTAACTTGCATATTTCGTACGAGGCCTGACTGGGTAACCATATGCGCTTTTTGGCTAGGTCGATCGTATTCAAAGACTGAAGCGCTATTAATTAAACAATCCACTCGACTAAATTCATCAACGCTGGCTTGGAACAAAGCCTTTATTGCGTCTGGCTGAGCCAAATTGGCCTGAATTGCAATTGCCCGGACTCCCAAAGCCTTAATCTGTTCAAGCGTATCTATTGCATCTTGTTTTGAGTTGCCATAGTGCAACACGACGTTCCAGCCTGCTTTAGCAAAATGCAGGGCAATGGCTTTACCCAAGCGCTTAGCCGCTCCAGTAAGCAAAACAGTACGATGCGAGGATGTCTTTAAACCTTCCACCTAAACTCTCTTAGACTAACGAGCTATGGATATTAACCCGACCCAGGCCGAAGAGGAGCGTTTGGCCGCCATGATGGCCAAAATTTCCCAAAAAATTAAGCAAAATGGGGGATATCTAGACTTTTCGAGATATATGAATATCGCCCTTTACGAGCCTAAATTAGGCTATTACTCAGCTGGACTGGAAAAGTTTGGGGTAGCAGGTGATTTCATTACCGCCCCTGAAATCAGTCCTTTTTTTGGACAAACTATTGTCAATACTATTTTGCCCATCCTAGAAGGATTAAAGCAACAGGGTCTGCCTACCCGTATTCTCGAGTTTGGAGCGGGCACCGGTAGCCTTGCAAAATCAATTTTGATCGAGTTACATCGTCGCGGTCTTGATCTCGATGAATACCAGATAATCGAGCTCTCACCGGACCTTGCTAAACGTCAACAGTCTCTTTTACAGGATGTCTGCTATCAAAATGCAATTCATACGCAATGCAACTGGTTAAGCTCATTCCCCGATCATATTGATGGGGTGATCTTGGCCAATGAGGTACTCGATGCCATTCCATGTGAGCGGATTTGTCTGCATAACGATGCTTGGCATCATCTTGGTATTGCAGTCACTCCGAATTCTTCACCATTTTTACTAAAAGATTCTGTAGGCCCAGTCTTGAGTACCACCGAGCTTAATGACCTGTCTCCAGTATTACGAAATACACAGGCATTTTCTGATGGCTACACCACAGAATTTCATCCACAAGCACAAGCTTGGCTTAGAGCGCTGACTGACCGTTTAGCACGCGGCTTATTATTAATCATTGACTACGGCTTTCCTGAGCAAGAATACTATCATCCCCAACGTCAAGACGGGACCTTAATGGCTCATTATCAACATCAGACTTTAAGTAATGTATTACAACTTCCGGGCATTTGCGACATCACGTGCCATCTTGAATGCTCTAGCCTATTACGACTATTAGAAAAGAGTATCCACGGTGAGCTTTTTTACTCAAGCCAGGCATCTTATCTTCTTGACGCAGGAATTACTGAGCTGGTTCTAGAAAAATCAAACCCGCAAGATGTTGAACACTTTATTCCGATTTCGAATGCGCTACAAAAGTTACTATCTGAAGCGGAAATGGGCGAACTTTTTAAGGTGATTGCTTTTGGAAAAAATCTTGAGCAACTTAAACTTCGATTAAACCAGTTGCCTGGCTTATCTGGTCGTAATCGTGTCTACTAATCTAAAGCCTGTGAAATAGCCATTAAGCGTGCATGCACTACCGCTTGATGGATCTCTTCACCAAGATTACTGCTTGAGCCTAGCTGACTAATCTTTGCTGCAATTTGACCACCATCGACCTGTAGCGCAGCATTTACTAATTTTGACCAATTGGCAACTCCGACTCCTATGCTTTCGAATAACTTCATTACTTCGGTAAAGCGGGCTGGTTTACGCCATACATCGGTACGATTAAATAAATCGAGCACAATGTGAGGGCTCAGAACGAACTCGTGGCATGCTTCAAATTCAGCAACAGCAAAACAATACTCAGTAATCTCATTTGGCACTCTTAGCTCACCGCCCCAAGTACTAATCTCTACCGGCTTCAGTTTCTTTAAAAGAATTGCTAGACGTTTATCTATCTCAGGATGGATAGCAACAACCTGATTTAATTGCGCAAGCATTTCTTTTTTGCTACTCATGTTCCGCCACTGAACGGTAAATGCCGTTGGCCAAATTTCCTCTAGTGCACCACATTCCTCAAGAACATCGATAAAGCGTTCGGGCGCCTGGGATCTAAGTGCTCTTGCAAGCTCTTGCCAAATTCTCTCTTTAGATAAAGTCTTTAGCTCATCCTTATTCACCATGTGCTTCATGATGGCGAGGGTCTCTGGCGCTATCGTGAATGTTGGAAAACGCGCAGCAAATCGAGCGACTCGTAATACTCGTAGAGGGTCTTCTGAAAAAGCATCGGAGAGATGTCGAAATATACCTTGCTCTAAATCTACTTTGCCCCGATAGGGATCAATGAGATGGCCAACTAGTTCACCGCTGGCATTTACTTCTTGAGCCATCGCATTAATTGTCAGGTCACGTCGTTTGAGATCATCCTCAAGCCGAATACTTGGATCCGCATGGAAAACAAAGCCTTGATGCCCTGGAGCAGTTTTACGCTCTGTTCTGGCAAGGGCATACTCATGCTGAGTTTGTGGATGCAGAAAGACTGGAAAATGGCTACCTACAGGGCGGAATCCGTTTCCAAGCATTTCCTTTACTGATGATCCAACCACCACATAATCGATATCGTGAACTGGTAAACCAAGTAGGCGATCACGGACCGCGCCACCAACCTGATAAGTCTTCAAGCAATTAAACTTTCTAAGCGTTGTTTAGCAATTCCAAAGTCTTCGCTTAAGGCATCGCGGCCACCAGGCGGTAATATATTAGGAACACTCATTGAGGCAATATTATCTCGGGACATTAGCGTGGGTCCAGGACCAAACTCAAAGGCAACTGCCTGAAGGTATCCGACCCAATTTGGCAAAGAAATAACTGGATTCTTTTTACCCGCTTTGCGGATTGCAAATCGCACTAAGTCTTCCATACTAAATACCTCGGGTCCAACCAAATCATAAATTCTATGAATAGTACGCGTATCCTCTATGGCCATTACAAACGCTTTGGCTACATCATTGACACTCACAGGTTGGAAAAGGGCCTTGGTATTGGCCAATGGAATCACTGGAAATAATTTAGCTAAACTCACAAAGGTGTTGATAAATTGATCCTGCGCTCCAAAAACAACCGATGGTCTAAAGATAGTCCAATCTAGGCCACTGTCCTCTACACACCGCTCACCATCCCCCTTGCTTCTCTGATACATCGATGGGCCTTGAGAATGCGCCCCTAAGGCGCTCATATGTATATACCGTTTTAAGCCAAATAGTTTCATCTCGCCCATGAGCGCTTTAGGAAGATCAACGTGTGCCTTCTGAAAGCCTGGACCATAAGGTTGCCCTGTTCTGTCATGCAAAATTCCAACTAAATTAATCACCGTTGCAGTTGGCTTTAACTCTGCTAAGAGCTTATGAATCTCTTCGCGCTGATTGATATCGGTCTCAACAAGAGTAACGCTTGGCAGTAAGCGTAGATCGCGCACGGCACTATAACGTCTAGACGGTATTAAGACCGAATATCCTTTTTGCTGCAACTGCTGCGCAATAGTTTTTCCAATAAAACCACTTCCGCCAACGAGTAAAACATCATGTTTCATGGTAGCTCACTTAATACGGCTGTTTTAGGCTGAATAGTACCAAGACGCTGTTTCATAGTGCTCGACTTTCCATCCATTAAAAGTGAATAATACGTTGCATTGGCCAAAACATTTTTTACATAAGTGCGAGTCTCATTAAACGGAATGGATTCGACAAAGATAGCACCCTCCGTTGATTGCGTTAATTTCTCACGCCAAGACTTTGGTCGAGATGGGCCTGCATTGTATGCAGCTGAGGCCAGCACCCAAGAACCATCGAGGTCTTGTAGCACCATATTAAGGTAGTGGCTACCCAAGGTTAAATTTATCTGGGTATCCTTTAGTCTCTCATTGGTATACGAGTTCATCCCAATTTTTTTGGCCACATACTTGGCTGTATTGGGCATAACCTGCATGAGGCCCGACGCTCCCACCGAAGAGGAAGCGTTTGTAATAAAGCGTGACTCTTGCCGAATCAGACCGTATGCCCATGCCAGGTTTAGATCAATATTCTTGGCGATCGGACTCAATTGCTCTTTAAATGGAGTGGGGTAACGTAATGAAAAGTCATGCTCCCCTTTTGTGCGATCTGCCGTATTAACAGTCCGATCATAAAGGTGAATCCGCTTGGCATACTCTGCAGCTGCCAATAATTGCTTATCGCCCATACCACGCAACTCCCAATTCCACTCGCGATTGCCTTCAAAGCGTAAATTCATGGCATAAAAACGCTCGCCCCGAAGAAAGCCATTACGTACTGCCATTCCTTTGATTTCTGATTCGCTGACTTTAACTTTGGCAGGAATCAATATCGGCTTTCCAAGCTCTTCCCGGGCCAATTGCCCATAAAAGCTGTATTGGTCCTCTAACTCTTTAAACTGGAGATTGGCTAATTCTGAATTGCCTAACTCTTTATAGGCTCTACCGTACCAATAGGTCCATGCGGGATCCCTTTGCCTAACAGTGGGATTCATTTTCTCAATCGTGTCTTTAGTTAATTGCCAATCGTGGGCACGTAAGGCAGTACGCACCTTCCACTCTTGGCTCTCAGTTGATAAGAGGGCATCAAAACCTAGCTGCTGTTGTCGACGGTAAGCATCGATCGCGTTACGGTCCAAACGTTTTGCTAAAAATTGACCAATAACTGCCCAAGCCATTGCTTGATCCTCTTTGCTAAAGCGCGTATTAGATTGCACGAATTCGCGATAAGCCTTGCTGGCATCCGTACGTGCAGACCGCACAACCGCTGCAATTGCATCCTCGCCTCCGATCCGCTTTCCAATAGTCTCTAAATTCATTTCGGCAGCAGCGCGCCCTAACGCTTTTGCCTGCCCTATTGTCAGTCCTTTAGCTTGCACAAGCATGGGAACCAATTCTTGACATGCTGAGCCGAAATTACGCGGATCGATCATTATTTTTAAAGCATCTTCCCCAATACGTTTTGGATCTTCTTGCTTGGCAAATCGCGATTGCAATGCATGGCATTTCACATTAGTGTCGTCATCAAGCATAAAGAGTGGATACTCCTTATCAAATTGTCCCCAGTCTTTTCGTTTACCAAGAACAAGCAACCAGTCATTACGGAGACGATCGGCGATTGCTGTGCCCTCATACGCTCTTAAAAAAGCATGGACCTCTTCGTCCACAATCGTATCGGCACGCGCCTCATTGCCCTTGTCAAATAATTGCGGTTTGATTCTAAAATACCGAACGTAGTCGGTATATGGATAGTTCACCAGTGCCGCTGCCAGCTGCCCACTACGATTCACATCATTCTTACGCGCGGCATCACGCAACTCCATAAATAATTTATCGGCTGCGCTTAATTCATAGGTGGTGGATTGACTTTGTGGCGTTTTAGCAGCTGGTGGTTTAGCAAAACTCGCTTGCCAAAAACCTAAATTGAGAATCAGCGCAAACACCAAAAAATTAAAGCATCGCTTGACTGGAGAGGAAGTGGATAAAATTTGGAACATTCTCCTATTTTCACTCGATAATAGAAGCTATGCATACCCCCATTGATCAAGTCCGCCGTGATTTATTACAAAATCGAGCCGATTACAGGCAAAGCACTGCTTTTGTGGGTGAGTCCTCAGGCCTTTTGGCTAATCTAAGCCAATTTCTGTCAAGATCAGAATCAAACTACCAGTCCATCGCCTTTTACTGGCCATTTAACGATGAGCCTGATCTCAAAGAGCCACTTCTTCAATGGCAACAAGCTAAGCCTCATCGAACACTCTTACTCCCTAAAGTGCGAGCTGATAAGCATTTAGATTTTTACACCTGGCCTAATGAAAACACCTTACTTGCTAATGCATACGGGATTCTGGAACCAAACCCTCAATCAGCAGGGATTGAGTTGGTGCTACCTGATTGTATTTTGATTCCCTGTGTGGGTTGGAGTCTTCAAAAAGATTGCCTATGGCGCCTAGGCTATGGGGGCGGCTATTTTGATCGCACCATTGCCGCCCTAAAAAATGAGGGGCATACCTTTCAAACAATTGGGATTGCCTATGATTGGCAAAAGCTTAGTGCAAATCGTTGGGCACCCCAAGACCACGACCAGACTCTGGACTACGTGGTTACAAACTCAATGATTTATCCCAAATAGAGCAGTTCGTATTTGGATCAACCGTTACTCAGTTGTAAGTTTTTGGTAATTCGTAGAACCGGCTCCGCTTGGTTCAGGGAATAAAAATGCAGTCCTGGAACGCCTGTAACAATTAATTGCTCACACAGCGTTGTAACCACCTCTTCCCCGAACGCTTTAATGGACGCTAGATCATCGCCATAGGATTGCAAGCGCAAACGAATCCAACGCGGGATCTCGGCACCGCATGCATCTGAAAAGCGAAGCAATTGAGTGCTACTCGTAATCGGCATAATTCCAGCCACAATCGGCACATCCACGCCTAATTGATAAGCATCATCGACAAAACGAAAGTAAGCATCGCTATTAAAAAAGTATTGTGTGATTGCTGAATTTGCACCTGCTTTTACCTTTGCAGCAAAAAACTGGACGTCCTTGCTGGGTGATTCGGCCTGGGGATGAGTCTCTGGGTAAGCGGCTACCTCAATATGAAACCAATCTCCGGTTTCTTGACGAATAAACTCAACTAGCTGATTGGCGTGATGAAACTCACCATACTGGCCCAT
>JBBAQJ010000039.1:0-13675 GCA_040400365.1 Polynucleobacter sp.
ACCTTGACCATCAATTAATGGATAGCGTAACGAGAAATCCTGTGCCAAGCGCACCAAGGCATCGTAAGCTGATTGATCACCATGGGGATGGAACTTACCCAAGACATCACCAACCACACGCGCACTCTTGACAGGCTTGGCATCGGCACGCAAGCCCATCTCGTTCATGGCAAACAGAATGCGACGCTGCACTGGCTTTTGGCCATCAGCAACTTCCGGTAATGCGCGCCCTTTAACCACACTAATGGCGTAATCAAGATACGCACGCTCAGCGTAGATACCTAAGGATAAAAACTCCTCAGGGTTAGCCGTATTTGCTTTGGGTCGCTCTTGCGTAAAGAGATCCCCCTGCTCAGGAATTGCTTTCTTGTTTTTAGTCGATGCGGATTTTTTAATCGCCATGCTGTGTCCTAAATATCGGCTTCCACTTCGTTACCGCGCTCTTCTAACCAATCACGGCGCGCGCCAGATTCTGCCTTGCCCATCAACATGTCCATGGTCTTAATGGTGTCGCTCTCACTCATCTCGCCTAAGGTCACTGGTAAGAGGCGGCGGGTATCGGGATTCAAGGTGGTGTCCCACAGCTGCTCAGCACTCATCTCACCCAAGCCCTTAAAGCGTGAGATCTGCCAAGCGCCCTCGCGCACGCCATCTTTACGGAGCTTGTCTTCAATCGCAATCAGTTCGCCCTCATCAAGTGCGTAGATCTTCTGGGCGGGCTTCTTCCCACGCGCAGGTGCATCAACGCGATACAGTGGTGGTCGCGCAATGTAGACATGACCGTTCTCCACTAAGCGTGGGAAATGCTTATAAAAGAGTGTGAGCAGCAGCACCTGAATATGCGAACCATCCACATCTGCATCGGACAGAATGCAAATCTTGCCGTAGCGTAGGTTGCCTAAGTTGGGCTCATCACCAGGCCCGTGTGGATCGACCCCAATCGCGACTGCAATATCGTGCACTTCGTTATTAGCAAAGAGCCGATCCCGCTCGGTCTCCCAGGTATTAAGCACCTTACCGCGCAGTGGCAGAATCGCTTGATATTCTTTGTTACGCCCCATCTTGGCAGAGCCACCGGCGGAGTCGCCCTCTACCAGAAAGATCTCATTTAAGAGAATGTCTTCGCTCTCGCAATCGGTGAGCTTGCCAGGTAGCACCGCGACCCCCGAGGATTTTTTCTTTTCAACCTTTTGCCCAGCACGGGTGCGCGCTTGCGCTTGCTTAATGACGAGTTCAGCGAGTGCTTTGCCATAATCGACATGTTGGTTGAGCCAGAGCTCAAGTGCTGACTTCACAAAGCCAGAGACCAAGCGCACCGCATCGCGGGAGTTCAGGCGCTCTTTAATCTGCCCCTGAAATTGAGGATCCAATACTTTGGCAGACAATATGAACGAGGCCCGAGCAAAGACGTCCTCAGGCATGAGCTTCACGCCCTTGGGCTGCAAGGCATGGATCTCGACAAAACTTTTGACCGCATTAAAGAGCCCTTCGCGCAAACCACTCTCATGCGTTCCGCCCGCTGGCGTTGGGATGAGGTTCACATAACTCTCACGCACCGGTGCACCCTCTTCGGTCCAACTCACCACCCAGGCTGCGCCCTCACCTTCGGCAAAGGCTTCTTCATCACCTGCGCCGCTGGCGTAATGCTCACCCTCAAAGGCTGGAATGACCGGGGCACTATGGCCGCCTTGTGCTAGAGACTCATCAAGATAACCTTTTAATCCTTGGGTATAGAGCCACGATTGGCTTTGACCGTTTTTCTCATGCACGAGCGTGACCTTGACGCCTGGCAAGAGTACCGCCTTGGAGCGCAAGAGACGCTCAAGATCAGCCATGGGAATCGTGGCGCTATCAAAGTATTTAGGGTTAGGCCAAACACGCACTTTGGTGCCATGCGCTTTATCAACTTTGGTGGCAGCTTTGGATTTAAGTTTCTCGATCACATCGCCATCGGCAAAGGTGATGTTGGAGACCTGCTGCTCGCGCCACACCGTGACCTCTAAGCGTTTAGCGAGTGCATTCGTGACTGAGACACCGACTCCATGCAAGCCACCCGAGAATGCATAGGCACCGCCACTGCCCTTCTCGAACTTACCACCGGCATGCAGTTGCGTGAACACAATCTCCACCACGGGTTTTTTCTCTTGCGGATGCATCCCTACGGGAATACCGCGGCCATCGTCTTCGACACTCACACTGCCATCGGTGTGTAAGGTCACCACTACTTCTTTACCGTAACCACCGAGTGCTTCGTCAGAGGCGTTATCCAAGACCTCCTGGATGATGTGCAGGGGATTATCGGTGCGGGTGTACATGCCCGGGCGCTGCCGCACCGGCTCCAAGCCTTTTAAGACTTTGATGGAGGATTCGCTGTATTGGGACGGTTTACGGGTTGCCATGCGCAGAAATTGTAGTCATATCCCAAAGGTGGGTGACAAAAGCATGGGAAAATAAGCCTATGGGAGCCTTAAGTCATATTCGCGTATTAGATCTTAGCCGGGTATTAGCGGGTCCCTGGTGCGCTCAGAACTTGGCTGATTTGGGTGCACAAGTGATTAAAGTGGAGCGCCCAGGTACAGGTGACGATACCCGCCATTGGGGTCCTCCCTTTGCGAAAGACCCTAATGGTCAGGACACGACCGAGTCGGCGTATTACATCTCGATTAATCGCAATAAGAAATCCATTACGCTTGATATTAGTACCCCCGAGGGTCAAGCGATTGTGCGTGATTTGGTGAAGACCTCCGATGTGGTGATTGAGAACTACAAGGTGGGTCAGCTAACGAAGTACGGTCTTGACTATCCATCTTTGTGTGCGATCAAGCCCAATCTCATTTATTGCTCGATCACCGGCTTTGGCCAAACCGGTCCCTATCAACATCGCGCAGGCTATGACTTTATTTTGCAAGGTATGGGTGGCTTTATGAGTATTACCGGTGAGGCCGATCATTTACCGGGTGGTGGCCCCCAAAAAGCAGGGGTTGCGATCGTGGATTTATTTACGGGCATGTATGCCAGCTCAGCGATTCTTGCGGCGGTGATCCATCGCGATCACAGCGGTGAAGGTCAATACATTGATATGGCTCTCCTCGATACTCAAGTAGCAATGCTTGCCAATATCTCCAGTAATTATTTATGCAGCGGGGTCTCACCGCATCGCTGGGGTAATGCTCACCCCAATGTGGTGCCCTATCAAACCTTTCAGACCTCAGACAGTTGGATCATTGTGGCAGTCGGTAACGATAGTCAGTTCCGCAACTTCGTGAAAGTTGGTAATCGCGAGGCTCTTGCTGATGACGTACGCTTTGCTACGAACCCAGCACGCATTGAGCACCGTGCTGCATTGATTCCACTACTAGCGGAGATGGTGAAAGAGAAGACTAAGGCGCAGTGGATTTCTTTATTGGAGACGGCAGGTGTGCCCTGCGGGCCCATTAATAATTTGCAAGAGGTATTTGAGAACGAGCAAGTCATCTCGCGTGGTATTGAGATGCGCGTCCCCCACCCAACGGCTGGGACCATGAAATTGGTCGCTAGCCCCATGCGTTTATCCAAAACTCCTGTGGAAGTGCGCATGCCACCCCCGCTATTGGGGCAACACACCGATGAGGTCTTGCGCGAACTTGGTATGAGTACTTCACAGATTAATGAACTGCATCAGAAAGGAATTGTGTGACCCAACGCGTACCCAGCCTATCGATGCTTCAAGTGCTAATCTTTGGCAGTCTGATGGTGACCCTTTCCATGGGTATTCGTCATGGCTTTGGTCTGTTTAATATGCCCATCACCTCCGCCAATGGCTGGGGCCGTGAGACCTTCGCATTAGCGATTGCGCTCCAGAACCTCATTTGGGGATTTGCACAACCCGTCGCCGGTGCGCTTGCTGATCGCTATGGGCCATTCAAGATCATGATCTTAGGTGGATTCTTATACGCCGTGGGTCTAATTGGTATGGCGCTCACCAATGATCCATTGTTATTTCATTTAGCGGGCGGCTTATCGATTGGTATTGGTCTAGCAGCGACAACCTACAGCGTGGTGTACGGCATTATTGGTCGCAATGTATCGCCCCAGAAACGCGTTTGGGCAATGGGGGTTACTGCAGCGGCGGGCTCCTTTGGTCAGTTTTTGATGATGCCACTAGAGCAAGGCTTGATTACCAACTTTGGCGCCAACGAAGCCCTCATCTATCTAGGGCTCATGGCCTCACTCATGATCCCGATTGCGTTTCTCTTACGAGAGACGGGTTTTGCGCCCAATCAAGCGGGTGATCAAACCATTCGCCAGGCCCTGAACGAAGCCATTGGTAATCGTAACTTTCGTTTCTTGATGATGGGTTACTTTGTGTGCGGTTTTCAGGTGGTCTTTATTACGGTCCACCTCGCGCCCTATCTCAAGGACATGTCGGCGATCCATCCAGGCATCAACGGTGCTACGGTTGCCACCACTGCCTTGGCCTTAATTGGTTTATTTAACGTGATTGGTACTTATTACGCTGGGGTCTTGGGTGAGCGCTTTCCTAAGCGGTTTTTACTCTCGGGTATTTACTTCACACGCTCACTAGCGATCGCCCTCTTTTTATTGTTGCCCCTCTCGTCGATAAGCACTTATGTGTTTGCTGCCGTGATGGGGGTCCTGTGGCTGTCAACCATTCCCTTAACAAACGCGATCGTTGCTCAGATCTTTGGGGTTAAATACCTCACCATGCTCTCGGGGGTGGTGTTCTTCTCGCATCAATTGGGAAGCTTCTGTGGTGCCTACTTTGGTGGCTACCTCTACGATCTCACCGGCTCTTATCAGATTGTGTGGGGGATTGCGATGGCCCTCGGGGTCTTTGCCGGCCTGATTAATTTACCAATCCGTGAGGAACCCTTGCAGCGCCCAGCTAACGCCTAGGGCATAGCGATCACCACCTGCTTTCGGTAGAATGAGTGCATGAGTCAATCGCTATCAATCGTTTCAACTCTCACTTGGAGGAAGATCGCGCTCTATGCAAGCGTTGCGATCCTTCTGCTGCTAGTCTTTGCGCTCTACTTCATCCCCGAGGTTGTGATTGGTTTAGCTGAGCAAGCATGGGCCCTGTGTGGCTGGTAATCCTCTCCCGCTGTAGCACAATGGATAGTGCAATCGCCTCCTAAGCGATAGATCCAGGTTCGACTCCTGGCAGGGGGACCAAATTCATCGGGTATTTATTTTTGAATTAGGAAAACTACTAATCTTGTTTGATGTGAATGTGTCATTCATTTGTTACGTCTCTAAATTCATGCGCGATCGATTGGTGATCAAGTTATCCACAACGCATGTGGACAACACTGCAAAATGATTTGTAAGTGCTGATTTTTAAACGAGTGAGCTAGCATGCTCAAAAATTGAGCATTAATCATATGGCTTGATTGCTTGGTAAATAAGTTGGCTTACACTTGACTCATGTCCATAATCCCTGTAAGCACACTCGCTGCTCTCGAAGAAATGTTGCAAAACGCGAGTTGTCATTTGCCACACGCGTGCTTGCCGATTGTGTTAGGTGATCGCACCATCGGTCACCTCGTCCCTGAATTTACCCCCTTCGTGATCGAGAGTTTGCAAGACGACCCAATTGCCCATCTGAATGTGAGTGCGCGTGGTTTGTCATTCGCTGTAGTGCCCCCCGCCCATCTCAGTGCCAGTTTGCGTGCCTTGGCAATGCGGATGCGTGACGCCGGATTGATCCCTGCGTGGCGCAATGAAGAGTTTGCGTTCTACGGTCCTGATGGTCATGAGTACTTTCGAGTCGAGCGCGCGGCGTTTCGAAGTCTTGGGGTGCAAAGTCAGGCGGCTCACATCAATGGGGTGACTGCTGATGGCCAACTTTGGGTGGGTCGGCGCAGCGAGAGTAAACAAATTGATCCCGGCAAACTTGATAACCTCGCCGCTGGCGGCATTAGCGCCTCTGAGACCGTGGTGCATTGCGCGATTCGGGAGCTTTGGGAAGAAGCAGGTATTCCCGAGACCATCGCCAGCGCTATTTCTCCGGCAGGCAAGCTACTCATCAGTCGCCCTCATCCACCGCACGGCATCCACCACGAGAGCCTATTCATCTTTGATCTCGAGCTTCCCAATCACCTCATCCCTGTCAATCACGATGGCGAGGTCAGCGGCTTTATCCAGTTAGATCCCGCAGAAGCCGCCGCCCGCATCCTCGCTGATGAGTTCACGACCGATGCAGCCCTGGTCACTGCCGACTTGATATTGCGCCGCAACCGCATGGCTTGATGAAGCTCAAGGATGCACTTGGGGGATTCGTGGTTAAATAGGGTCACAAGGATGAAACAGGGGTGCCCCCACTGCGGTGGTGCTGAGAAAGACCCTCAAACCCGATCCAGGTAATGCTGGCGTGGGGAGTTCCATCAAACCGGCACCCGGTTTCGTCCACTCTATGAATATTGTGAGGAGATGGACATGAGCGTTAGCACCGAGAATCAAAAGAAGGCCAAACCAGAGATCCCAAGCCTGAAGAGTTTGGAGCGTGACTTTGGGCAAAAGTTTGCCTATCCGGCTTCCACCAAAACCTATTTACAAGGATCGCGTCCCGACGTGAAGGCGCCGATTCGGGTGATTGAGCAGTTACCGACTAAAACCGGAGAGACCGAGTCCGCTAATCCGCCGATTCCGGTGTATGACACCTCGGGTCCCTACAGCGATCCGGATATTGTGATCAATTTAGAGAAGGGTCTACCGAAGTTACGTAGTCAATGGATTGCTGAACGCGGCGATACCGAGCAACTGGCTGGCCCCTCCTCCGAATATGGTGTGGCCCGCGCCCACGATCCAGCCACAGCACATTTGCGCTTCTCACACATTGCCGCACCTCGAGTTGCCAAGTCGGGTGCGAACGTGAGTCAAATGCATTACGCCCGCAAAGGCATCATCACCCCTGAAATGGAATACGTCGCTCTGCGCGAGTCTATGGGTCTTGAGAAACTTCGCCAAGATCCACGCTATCAACAGATCCTCAAGCAGCATCCTGGCAAATCCTTTGGTGCCAATATTCCGGATGTGATTACACCGGAGTTTGTGCGCTCGGAGATTGCCGCAGGTCGCGCCATTATTCCTGCCAACATTAATCACCCAGAGCTCGAGCCCATGATCATTGGCCGTAACTTCCGTGTGAAGATTAATGGCAACTTGGGTAACTCCGCCGTGACCTCCTCGATTAATGAAGAGGTTGAGAAAATGGTTTGGGCGATCCGTTGGGGTGCCGACACCATCATGGATCTCTCCACCGGTAAGCATATTCATGAAACGCGCGAGTGGATTATTCGGAACTCGCCTGTACCGATTGGTACGGTACCCATTTATCAAGCACTGGATAAGACCGGCGGTATTGCCGAAGACCTCACCTGGGAAATGTTCCGGGATACCTTGGTGGAGCAAGCCGAACAAGGTGTGGATTACTTCACAATCCATGCGGGCGTATTGTTGCGTTATGTGCCGCTCACTGCCGATCGCATTACCGGAATCGTCTCACGCGGTGGCTCGATCATGGCCAAGTGGTGCTTAGCGCATCACAAAGAGAACTTCCTCTACACCCACTTTGATGAGATCTGCGAGATCATGAAGGCCTATGATGTGTCATTTAGTCTTGGCGATGGTTTGCGTCCAGGTTGCATCGCAGACTCCAATGATGCGGCTCAGTTTGGTGAGTTGCACACCTTGGGTGAACTCACCGCTAAGGCATGGAAGCACGATGTGCAGGTCATGATTGAGGGTCCTGGTCACGTTCCAATGCAACGCATTGAAGAGAATATGACCGAAGAGCTCAAGCATTGCTTAGAAGCCCCCTTCTATACCCTAGGACCCTTGATCACCGATATTGCTCCTGGCTACGATCACATCACCAGTGGTGTGGGTGCAGCTCAGATTGGTTGGTATGGCACGGCGATGCTGTGCTACGTGACCCCCAAAGAGCACTTGGGACTACCTGATAAAGAGGATGTGCGCGAGGGCATCATCACTTACAAGATCGCTGCCCATGGTGCCGATCTTGCAAAAGGCTTTCCGGGTGCCCAGTTGCGTGATAACGCGCTCTCCAAAGCACGCTTTGAGTTCCGCTGGGAGGATCAGTTCAATCTTGGTTTAGACCCTGAGCGGGCGCGAGAGTATCACGATGCCACCCTCCCTGCCGAGGGTGCGAAGATTGCGCACTTCTGTTCGATGTGTGGTCCCAAGTTCTGCTCGATGAAGATCACCCAAGACGTGCGCGATTACGCCGCGAGCCTCAAAGAAGGTGTCGATCCTGCCAAGGGCATGGAAGAGAAATCGATCGAGTTCCGCAAACGCGGCAGCGCGATCTATCAGTAGGTCTTGAAATGAGTATGTCATACGCCATCGTCGGTGCCGGCCTGATGGGTCGGATGATGGCGTACGCCCTCACCAAATCTGGCGCACGGGTTGAACTGTTCGAACGTAGCGGCCCCGATGCCGAGCACTCGGCAGCCCGGGTTGCCGCTTCGATGTTGGCTCCTCTTGCCGAATCAGCGATTACCGAAGCACCGGTGGTACGCATGGGTCTCTACGGTCTTGATCGTTGGAAGCAACTTATTACGGAGTTGAACGCACAGGTTGCACAACAAACCTACTTTCAGCAAGACGGCACTCTCGTTCTATGGCATCGCCTGGACGCGCCCGAGGCTCAACGCTTTGCTGAGCATCTTGAGCGCAATGTACGTATCAACCCAGCTCTGGCAACTCCCTGGCATCTCGATAGCAAGGCACTCACCGAGCTTGAGCCTGCCGTGGCGGAGCGCTTTACTCAAGGTCTCTTCTTACCTCGAGAGGGCCAACTCGATAATCGTCAACTCTTAACTGGTTTACTTGAGTTCTTAACGAAAGCGCAGGTGCCTATGCATTGGCATCATGCGATGGATCCCAATGAGCTGCGTGGCCATGGCTTTGATTGGGTCATCGATTGCCGTGGCTTAGGAGCTAAAGCCAGTTGGGCCGATAGCCGTAATCCCCTGCGTGGGGTTCGGGGGGAAGTAATTCGGGTGCATGCGCCTGAGGTCAAGCTCAAGCGCCCTACGCGTTTAATCCATCCCCGCTATCCCATCTACATTGCTCCCAAAGAGAATGATCTGTATGTGATTGGAGCCACTGAGATTGAATCCGATGATCTCTCGCCCGTGAGCGTGCGCTCCTCCATGGAGTTGCTCTCGGCGGCCTACTCGGTGCACTCGGGCTTTGCCGAGGCACGGATTGTGGAAGCAGCTACGCAATGCCGACCCACCCTCAAAAATAATTTGCCGGAGATTTGCATACCTGAGTCTGGACTCATGCAAATCAATGGGCTCTATCGCCATGGGTATTTAATTGCACCCGCCATGATGGATGCGGCACTACAAGTACTGCGTGGTGAAAACCAAACGCTTGCCAAGCGCTTTGATTTACAGATCCAGCAAGCTAGCTTGAGTGGGTCTCTCGTATGATGCGCGTACTCGTCAACCAACAGGTTCGTGAGCTCGCCCCTGCAAGTAAGGTCAGCGATCTCTTAATGGTGCTCGATGCCAAGCCACCGTACGCCGTAGCAGTTAATTTGCAGTTCGTTCCTAAATCACAACATGCGGAGTATGTTTTGCAAGACAACGACTCCGTTGAAATTATTTCACCGGTGACCGGTGGTTAAACTATTTATTTACACCTCATGACCGCTCCATTACCTACCCACCTCAACGATCCCCTCATTCTGTATGGAGAGTCGTTTGCGAGTCGCTTGTTGCTAGGTACCTCACGCTATCCCTCGCCTCAGGTGCTGGAGACCGCCGTACAACGTGCACGCCCCGCCATGATTACAGCGAGCTTACGCCGTCAGGGCTCGGCTGCGACCGAAGCACACAGTGGCTTTTGGGAGCTTCTTAAGAAAATGGCAGTGCCAGTATTACCCAATACCGCTGGTTGCCACAGCCCTCAAGAAGTCATTACCACCGCGCAAATGGCCCGCGAGGTATTTGAGACCAACTGGATCAAGCTAGAACTGATTGGGGATGACTACACTTTGCAACCCGATACCTTACGCCTGGTGCAAACCGCCGAACATCTCATCAAAGATGGGTTTAAGGTTCTACCCTATTGCACCGAAGATCTCATTTTGTGTCAGCGCTTGGTCGATGTTGGCTGCCAAGCGGTCATGCCCTGGGCGGCACCGATTGGTACCGGTCAAGGGCCACTCAACCCTTATGCGATGCGCTTACTGCGTGAGCGTCTGTCGGTTCCCTTACTAGTGGATGCGGGCTTAGGTTTGCCATCGCATGCTTGTACCGTGATGGAATGGGGCTTTGATGGTGTGCTACTTAATACCGCGGTGGCACTTGCTCAGGATCCTGTTGCGATGGCTTGCGCGTTCGCGGGCGCGGTTCATGCCGGTCGACAGGCATTCTTATCGGGAGCAATGCAACCACAAGCTTCAGCGCAAGCGAGCACGCCATTGGTGGGCACCCCTTTTTGGCATCACGAATAGGAATTTAGTGTGAGTCATATTCGGGAGATGGCCAAGCAAATTGTGGCGGCGCATTGCCAAGATAATTTGTGCCTGCCTCTGCCAAGCTTTAGCCCAGATCAACCACCGCCCACGATTAAGACCGAGACCAGTCAAGATCAATACGAACTTGCTGGCACGATTGCGGCGATTGAGATGGGCTTTATTGAAAGCGATGCACGCGTTTTAGGGAAAGCCTGGTCACGCATGGTCAAAGATATTGGTGACTTTAATCCCAAACTTTGGCCCTCACGTCCAGAGTATTTTGAGATGTTGCCCTACTCGCGCAATTCAAATCCGAAGGCTTTCAAAGAATGTCCGAAACGCTTGGGCCTCTACGGAGTGTTCCCCGATGCGGATTGGATTAAGCGCATGGTCGATGCTGAGCTACCTACCGCACAGTTGCGATTCAAATCCGATGATGCAAAAAGCATTCGCACACAGATTCGTGAGGCGGTTGCGGCGGTCAAAGGAAGCAAAACCCTCTTATTTATCAATGACCATTGGGAAGAAGCGGTTGCAGCTGGTGCTTATGGGGTGCACTTGGGCCAGGAAGATTTGGTGAGTGCTAATTTGGATGCGATTCGGGAGGCGGGTCTGCGTTTGGGGCTAAGTACCCATGGCTACGCTGAGTTAATCATTGCAGATCGCTACTGCCCGAGTTACATTGCCATGGGTGCAGTGTTCCCCACCAATCTCAAGAAGATGCCCACCGCACCTCAAGGCTTAGGTCGCTTATATGCCTATGCCAAGCTGATGCAGCACTACTCGCTGGTTGCGATTGGCGGCATTGACGAAGGCAGTGTTCATGCGGTGGCACAAAGTGGTGTCGGCTCGGTCGCAGTAGTACGCGCAATTGTGGCCAGCGATGATCCCAAAGCGGCGGTCAAGCGCTTACAAGAACTCATGAAAACCAACTAAGTAACTAATCTACTGTTGGTCAGGTAGTTGGGTGGGATAAAAGTCGTGCATATGCCATAGCGGCCCTGGACCTTGACCAATTTCGAGACGCTGCCCTGCTTCAATGGCTGCACTCACAAATGAGATTGCTTTAGCTACTGAGTGGCTGAGATCATGCTTATCGGCTAAGTAAGTCGCGATGGCACTTGAAAGTGAGCAACCTGTACCATGCGTGTTCACTGTGGGTATGCGTGGATGCTTAAACTCTTTATGAAACACCACTGGCACATCGTCTTTGCGATCATGCCAGATTAAATAGTCCACCAACTCGTGTGGCTCGCCCTCCAGATGCCCACCTTTGATCAGAACCGCGCGTGGGCCAAAGGCCAAGAGTTCTTCAGCAGCCGCCTTAAATTGATCAACCGCCACAATCGGGCGTCCCAACAAGATTGAGGCTTCATGAAGATTGGGCGTAATGATGGTGGCAAGAGGAAAAAGCTCGGTCACCATCGTGCGCGCTGTATCGTCACCACCCAAACTGGCTCCAGAGGTAGCTCGCAAGACCGGGTCCAATACGATTCTGCGAATACCATGCTTCTTCAGGGCAGCGGCTACCGTTTTTACAATGGCAGGACTCGCCAACATGCCGATCTTGACCACATCCACACCAATATCAGTAACCACGGCATCAATTTGCGCCTCAATTACATCAAGGTCAATATCTTGGATACGAGTAACACCAAGGGTATTTTGTGCGGTAATCGCCGTAATGGCGGTCATCCCAAACCCACCTAGGGCAGTAATCACCTTTAGATCCGCCTGAATCCCTGCGCCACCCCCGCTATCCGACCCTGCAATACTTAATACCTTGGGGATCAGGATGGGGTTGGGTTTGGAGGGTTTCATGTTGATATAATTTGATTTAAGTACACGTAGGTTATTTTCCTCTTTCACTGGCATTCCATCAACACTTCTAATTAATAATTAATTGCCGAAAATACTGATACTCGCGGGTCCAAATGGTGCTGGCAAAACAACTTTTGCAAGAGAATTTATCCTCAAAGAGCTGAAATTTAAACGCTTTGTAAATGCTGATTTAATCGCAACTGGTTTGTCACCCTTTAATCCAAATCTTGCAGCATTTAGTGCCGGCAAAATCATGCTTCATGAAATATCTAATTTAGTAAGAAATAGAGAGAGTTTTGTGTTTGAAACTACCTTATCGGGTAAAAGTTATGCCGCCAAGCTAAGGCGCTGGAAAAAAGCAGGTTATGAAATATCACTCATTTTTTTAAAGTTACCCACCCCTGAATTAGCTGTGGAAAGAGTTAAAAACAGAGTCAAGCAAGGCGGACATGATGTTCCTAGCAATATAATAAAGAGAAGATACATATCAGGACTTCAAAATCTAAATAGTATTTATAAGCATTTAGTTGATCATTGGGCAGTATTTGATAATACAAATGAAGCACCTATCCTTTTGGAGTGCAAAAGTGAAATTAGTTAAAAATCAACGAATCCCTCAAGAGACTCTAGACGCCCTCAAAGCACTTAGACGGTCTGCAAAGTTAGCAAAAAAAATATCTTTTCTAACGGGCACCTTTTTTGTCCATATGAAAGATGGAAAAATTGTTAAGGAAAAAGTTACCCAAATGCCCTAATGGGGATATCTGAGGGCAAATCAAAATCTTCGCTATAATCGCAATCTATTCCCTGATAGCTCAGTCGGTAGAGCGACGGACTGTTAATCCGCAGGTCCCTGGTTCGAGTCCAGGTCGGGGAGCCAAATTCAGTAAGGCTTACAGGTTAATTAGCTTGTAAGCCTTTTTCTTTGTTCTGGCTATTTATAAAACTGCTGATTGGCACTCTCAATGAGTTGATTGACCTCACCGCTAGCAACTGCTTTCTTGATCCCCTCAGTAAAGCCCTTTTCTAATTGAGAGTAACACTTCGATTTTTTAGAGAACGCAATATACATATCCGCTGTTAATACACTCTTGGGCAAGAACACGAGCTTGGAGTCCAAATTTAACTTCTTAGCTTCTAATTTGCCTGGGTAGGTTCCAATAATCAAATAGTCGGCCTGTTTATTGGCCAACTGGGTGAATGCCTGATCGACGCCATTGGAGCGTACAACATTCAAATCGGTTTTGATATAGGCATCAAATTGACTGCCGTAACTCTCTCCCTGATTAGTCACGCCACGATGCCCTTTTAAATCAGACCATTGAGTGAACTTAAAGTTGTCACCCTTACGAATCACGA
>JBBAQJ010000040.1:0-13020 GCA_040400365.1 Polynucleobacter sp.
AGGAGTGGTGCACAGCCATTGGCTAAAGCCTCTTGCCAGCGGGTAATGCACAAACACCATTGATCACCGGCTTTGAGTCCCGGAAAGTTCCATTCTGGTCTAGGGGTGATGAGATCATTGCCGCGCTGATAACTAAACTCCAGAAACTCATCACTCATGATCGCGCATACTAAATGCAAGCCAACATCCTCATTATTGGTCTTGCAGCAACCATCCCGAAAGAAACCAGTGAGTGGGTCAAACGAGCAGGGCACGAGTGGCTCACCAAAGACATTACGCACAATCTCGGGCATTTGTTCTCCTTACTTCCCTTGCCAATTTGGAGGACGACCGCCTAAAAATGCGGTCACACCCTCTTTGAAGTCTGCACTGCCGTACACCTCGGTAATTAAATCATCGCAATTTGGTAATGCATGTCCTATGACGCGCGCCATGATGAGTTTGGATGCCTTTTGAGTGATTGGTGCCAAGGCAGCTAATTGCTTGGCTAAATCCATACTCATCCGATCAAGCTCGTCTGATTCACCGGTTTGGTAGACAAACCCGTGTGCAAGAAGCTCTTGTGCTGAAACCAACTCAGCAAGTAAGAGCATACGCTTGACAATCGCAACCCCAAGATGAGCGGTTAGCCAAGCGATATTGCTTGGTGAGAGTGTGTTACCAAGGGTCCGCGCAATCGGCACTCCAAATTTTGCAGTTGGAGTTGATATCCGAAAATCACATAACGACGCAATCGCCAGGCCACCACCAACCGCGAGTCCGTCGACAACAGCAATCGTTGGCATGGGTAGTTGTTGGAGGGGCCCTAAGTAGTGATCGATCATGCGTTCGTAATGAACCCCATCAGTACCATCTTGGAAGGATTGAAACTGGGCAATATCACTCCCTGAGACAAAGGATTTACCACCAATCCCTCGTAAGATGGCGACGCGTACGGAGGGATTCTGAGCAAGTTCCAAGCAAATCGTGCGTAATTGCTCATACATCTCCTGCGTCATCGCATTGCGTGCTCGGGGATGATCAAAAAAGAGGTGTGCGATTGAGTCTTTGATCTCGCAATACACCCGAGCGTTTATGACATCGCTCATGCGGCAAACGCGCCCTGTGCGCGTAGTGATTCAATTTGAGCCAAGGTAAATCCCGCTTGCTCTAAAACCTCTTGGGTGTGTTCGCCCAAGAGGGGTGGGTGACGACGGATTTGTTGCGGGGTGCCTTGCATCTTGACCGCAAAACCAATGTTCGGAACTTTGCCCTCCAGGGGATGATCGATCTCAATCTTCATCTGTCGATGTTTACCATGCTCGCTCTCAAAAGCCTGCGGATAATCCAAGATGGGACCAGCCGGAATCCCCTCAGCCAACATGAGATCAATCCACTCGCTTGCATCCCTGTTAGCAAAAGACTTCTCAAGCTCAGCGATTAATACCTCGCGATGACCGAGTCGACCAGCAATCGTTTTGTAATCTGGGTTTTGTAAGAGATCCGGGCGAGCTAAGATCTCACAGAGTTTTTGCCAAAGTTTGTTATTGGTGGCGCCCATCACGAAGTAACCATCTTTTGCTTTCACAGCCTGATAAGGTGCGGTCATACGGTTCGCTGTACCCAATGCGACGGGCGGCTGACCGGTGCCCCAGTACTCTGAAGTATCCCAAATCGAGAACGCCAGTGCCGAATCAAATAAGGATGCATCAATGTATTGACCCAGACCTGTGTTCTTGGCGCCAATATACGCTGACAGGGCGGCATAGACCGCAAAGAGGGCGCAGCCAATATCAGCAACCGGAACACCGGCTTTGACAGGCTTGCCATCACCATGCCCGGTCACACTCATCACCCCTGACATCGCTTGAGCCATCAAATCAAAACCAGGACGCTCTGCCCATGGACCACTTTGACCAAAACCCGAGATGCTGACATACACGAGCGCCGGATTAATCTTGCGCATCACCTCGTAACCAACGCCAAGGCGTTTCATGACCCCAGGGCGGTAGTTCTCGACCAGGATATCGGCATCTTTGGCCAACTCAAATAAAATCTCTTTGCCGGCATCGGATTTCAGATTAATCGCGATACTGCGTTTATTCCGATTCATGTTCAAAAAGCCCATGCTATCGGGGCCTTTCATCTTAAAACCCATGGCACCACGGGTTTGGTCACCAGAACCCGGCGGTTCCACCTTGATGACATCGGCACCCATATCAGCGAGCAACATGCAGCAGTAGGGGCCCGCCATCACTTGACTAACATCAAGAACCTTAACGCCTGCGAGCGGTAAGGGGCGATTGGTTTGAGATGCAGAAGAATTCATCATGGCATTCTAAACACAAAACCATTTTCTGTTTGTGCACATCCGTCTATTAAAATAGATCGCATGTATATGTTTTTACCTTTCGCGATTGCATTGCTAGCCGCCATCCTCATTTGGTTTGAGAAGCGCGTGCTTGGATTACTGTTTGCATTCGCGAGCGCCGTGATCACGGTAGCATGGTTTTTGCATCATGCCTCCGATAAACTCAATATCAGTTTATGAGTAAGCTCACCTTACCATCACTCAGTGGCTTAGGGAACATTGTTCTCCTCATGGTCATCAATTTGGTGCTTACACTGGCGTTCCTTGATCAGTTGATTAATCATGATCTGCCATGCCCACTTTGTATCTTGCAGCGCATGGGCTTTACCTTAATTGGGCTGATGTTCTTGCTCAATATCCGCTCGGGTGCGCAGCCGGCGCATTATGGATTTGCAATCCTGTTTGCGATCTTAGGCTTATCAGTTTCCTTGCGCCAAGTGCTCTTGCATGTTGCCCCAGATGACCTGGGTTATGGTGATACCTTCTTTCGTCTGCATTTCTATACTTGGGCTTTTGTTGGATTTGTCTCCCTGATGATCGGTATCGCAATTTTGTTAATTATTCCTGATCGGGGCACTCGCAGCCGCCATTGGTTTGCTCAGTTTATTTGTTTATGGTTCATCCTTTTATTGCTAGGTAATGTGATCTCCACCTTGTCCATTTGTGGTTTAGGTGCTTGCGCGGATAATCCTTTGCACTATGACGGTATTGAGCAGCTGCGTCAGTGGCTTGCTAAGTAATCTGCTTTGAAAAGGCTCATCTTCCTTTGTGCACTTGCATTTGGCCTGCTTACGCCTGCCCAGGCCGAACGCGTCTGGCCACGCGAGACCATCCGTATCGTTGTGAGCTTTCCCCCAGGTGGTGCGCCTGATACCCTGGCACGGGTTTTGGCAGAGGACTGGCAAAGAACCCTAAATGTCCCCATCGTCGTTGAGAATCGCCCAGGCCATGGTGGCAATATTGGAGCCGATCTGGTGGCCAAGAGCGTGCCTGATGGCTACACCTTGCTGATTGGTACCGTGGGGATTCATGCGATTAATGGCGCGCTTTATGAAAAGCTCTCCTATGATCCGATTGCCGATTTCACCCCAATCAGTTTCTTGGCTAGCACCCCCAATGTATTAATTGTGAGTAAGCAACTCGGAGTTCAGTCACTCAAGGACCTCATTGCTCTTGCCAAAGCGAAGCCCAACGAGCTTACATTTGGCTCTTCGGGCACAGGTACCTCGATTCATATGTCAGGGGAGCTCTTCAAAGAAATGGCAGGTGTAGAGATTCGGCATATTCCGTATAAGGGCCGAGCGCAATCCTTGCCTGATCTCGTGAGTGGCCGCATCTCCATACTCTTTGATAATTTAGCGTCTGCATTACCCTTAATTAAAGCCAATGAAGTGGTTGCGCTGGGAGTCACCACTCTTAAACGTTCTCCATCCGCTCCGGAGATTCCGACCCTCGCTGAGCAAGGGCTCAAAGGATTTGAAGCGATATCCTGGTTCTCTCTGATGGCTCCAGCCAAGTTACCCCGCGATATTCAGATGCGGCTTAATCAATTGACCCAGCAAACCTTATCCAGGCCAGAGGTCAGAACACGACTAATGAGTGGTGGGCTAGAGCCAAACCCAGGCAGCCCCGAGGATCTTGCACGCTATATTCAACTGGAATCCAATAAATGGCGCAAAATTGTTAAACAATCGGGAGCAAAGGCAGAATGATGTCAGCCAAATCGATACCCAAGGCGTTAAACACTTAGAGAGATCAACCGGAGCACTCCATGCGTCTTCAGGCCTTTAAAACAATTCTTATGAGCAGCATTGGTATTGCTGTGCTCACCGCTTGTGTATCCGCACCCACCGGTCCGACCATCACCATCATGCCACGCGAAGGAAAATCCTTTGAGGAGTTAAAAAGGATGATGAGGAATGCCGTGCCTTTGCAGCCCAATCCGTTAAGGATGGTAATACTGCAGCCTTAAAAGAAGGTGCCATCAGCACCGCCACCGGTGCAGCCATTGGTGCCGCAGCCGGAGCTCTCTATCAGGGCGGAAGCAGTACTAATGTGGGAACTGGTGCAGCCATTGGCATGGTTGGGGGTGCTGCGGTTGGAGCCATGGGAGCCGCCAGTAAAGAATCGCAGGCTCAAACCCAATACAACACAGCGTATCAACAGTGCATGTACACCAAGGGCAATCAAGTGCCAGGATTTAAACCCGTTGGGGAATTTAAGAAGATTCAGTAGTTAGTAGATTGCTCAAGTAAGAATCTGAACAATTCGTTCGCTTCCATCTTGATAGAGAAAGCGCACTTCATACTGACCCACAATCTCGGCACTTTTTAATTCTTTACTGCCCCAACTCAACCGAATCTCAAGTCCTAACTCTTTATCCTCAACAATGACGATCTGATGATAGTGATCGATCACCTTGATTGAAAAGTGATCGGAACGTGGAAATAATTTATCAAGCATATTTCTATAAACTTTATAAACTTCATAAGTTTATAGAAAATATATGCATCATGAGGAATACGGACTTTCACCTCTTGACAAAAAATCTCAGGGGGGGGGGTTAAAGTTTATTAGTAATTAGCTCAAATGCGATTAAACTGTCATCCGAAAACAATGAAAGTCTTCCATTACAACGATTACTTGTGGGGATAAGAACATGGACGTCTTAGCCAATTACTTTGAGTTCGCAAGTAGTCGAGACAAAATACATGCAAAGTACAAGGTCACTCACCGCGAGTGCATCATCTTACGCATGGTTGCTAGTGCGTTTCATGAGGGACACAAGCTAACTGTGTCGGATGTGATTCAGATGAAATCGATTGCCTCGCCGGCAACATCCCATGCTGCCCTCAAATCCTTGATTGATAAGAAGTTGATTGAGAACATATCCTGTACCAAGGATGCTCGTGTTAAGAAATTAATTCCAACCGAGAAAGCCATCAAGCTCTACAAAGAGCTAGGCATGCTATTGGTCAAAACAAAATAACCTTACACCGTAACCGGTGGGTTGGTCTTTTTATAGTGTGCTGCGGTCTTTCTAAAAATCCATAATAGTAATGCGGCCGCAATGGCTAAGCTCACGCTATTAGCAATCCAAAACCCATTCACCCCCTGCAAAATCTGGGGTGTACTGCCCAATACATTAAAGCCGAGTAGGTAGCCGCCTCCAAGACCAACACACCATAGCGATCCTGCATAGACTAGCATTGGTAAAAACGAAATGCGATACGCCCGCAAGATAAATGCCGCAACCACTTGTACCGAGTCAACTAATTGATAGAAGCAAATAAATAAGAAGAGCGGTGCAGCTAATAATTTGACGTCCGGTGTTGGGTCATAGAGATCAAGCAACTGGAACCGAAACACCCACACAAATAAGCCAATCACAATGCATAGACTGCTGGTAAAGATCACCGACGACCAACCAATCTCCTCGGCGCGTTGCTGACGTCCTGCGCCAATCGACTGGGAGACTAAGGTCATGGTCGCAATCGAGAGTGCCAGCGGTACCATATAAATGACTGTACCGAGATTGGCCACAATTTGATGGCCTGCAAGCGTGGTGGTACCAAAGCGCGCGATGAACAAAGACATGAAGGTAAACGAGGTCACCTCGATAAAGTAACTGAGGCCAATTGGCGCACCTAAGCGTAAGAGAGTCCAGATCCGATGCCAATTTGGCCAACTAAATTGCGCAAAGAGTTCAAATGGTTTATAAAACCGACCCGATAGCACAATGACGAGCGTCGCAAAAAACCACAGCCAGTTAATAATGACTGTAGCGACTGCGCAGCCTGGGCCGCCCATTGCGGCGATGCCAAAGCCACCATAAATGAATAAGGCATTGAGCGGAAACTTGAGACCTAAGCCCACTAATTGCACAATCGTAATAATGCCGGGTCTAGAAACGGCATTATGAAAGGACATCAAAACCCGCATGCCCATACTGGCCGGCAAACCAAGAGCCAAGATCTCCAAATAGAGGCGTGCTTTACTTTCTAGATCTTGCTCAACCTGTGAGATTCCGAGTAAGAGATCGGCATTCAAAAGAATAAGCGTACCGATCACGGTTAAACCTATAGCAAGCCAACCGGCTTGACGAACTTCTTCACCAATCTCGCTATATCGTTTGGCACCAAATAATTGTCCTGCAATAGGGGTAAGAGCGGCAATGACTCCTGTGAGTCCAACATAAATGCTGATGTAGATTGCTGAGGCCATCGCCAGAGCCGCCAGATCCTCAGACGAGTAACGTGCTGTCATGGCGGTATCCAATACACCAAAGGCAATTACCGCTAACTGGCCAACCAATAGTGGACCGGCTAATTTTAGGAGTTCAGGAACATCGTCTCGTAAGCGCGAGACCGGAAAAAATGTCATGCGTGGTCTTACTCAGGGATTACTTCATATAAGCGCAAGCGCTCATCGCGATCAGCGGCGCGTCGATCTTCCCAAAGCAGTTTGAGCTTCTTGTCATGCAGTGCGGAGAATGCGGTTGCTGTACTGGCATTGTGGGTTAGAACATAAGGACAGGCGGGATTATCGGCTAGCGGTAAGCGTGTGAAGTAACTAAACGATGCTAATTGTGGTGCCCCTAAATTGCTGGTATCGATACAAGTGGCATTGGCTGGTGCTGCTTGCACGAGACGCTCCGCAACAAAACGATAGGTCTTAGCATAATTAATGGTGGGTAACCATAGGGTCATGAGCAATACCCACATGAGAGTCGTCCCCGATGCCGAGATAATTAAGCAACGCCATATCACCTTGGGAGCACGTGAGGTACGCCACTGCACCACCCAGAGCCAAAGACCGGTAATGCCAAGTGCGATGAGGAGGGTCACCCAACTAAACTGAACCTCAAAACCTGGAATGAAGCGCGCCACATTATTGGCAGTGCTGGCAGGAAAGCCCGTGGTCTTTGCAAACCAGATCAGCCAAATGGCGATCGCAATAATCGTAAAGCTCAGCATCGCAAACCAGTCAATAAAACTAATCACACTGCGTCGTAAAATGGGAAGGCTAAAGGCGGCCAAGATGGCCATTGGTGGGATGAGGATGATCAAATCATGTTCATTGGCATCCACCCGAAACAATACATAGAGAAGACCAGCTAGCAGTAAGCCTAAGGGAATGCATAAATGGGGTGCACGCCACGCACCGGCATCCTCATGACGCACCCAATGAACGAGGGCCACTAATGCCAGAGGCCAGACCGGCCATGCGTATGCCCAAAAGTTGACTCCCATAAATTGCAAGGAGTTCCAAGCTATATAGCGATGCATTGGTGGTGTTTGTGCCCACGCTTGCAGAGCTGATTCTTGTGCGGCAGGGGAAACTGCAAAAAGTTGCCATAAGAGCGGCCAAATACCAATCCCCACCATGGCAATGACCAGCGAACTCAGTGTCCACCGAAACCGCAGTTTCACTTGACAGAAGAAAACAGCCAGTGCGGTTGCTATCGCAATCAATGCAGTCAACGCCCAATTACTAGAGAGGCCCAAAATGATTAGTCCGAGACCGGTCCATGCGCCGCCTTGCCAAGGTTTATCAAGGCCACGGATGGTGCCATACATCACAATCGATAAACCCATGAGTTGCGCCATCATGGGCGTGGTCTCGTGGGTGCGCTGGGCCAGACCCACGCACGCCAAGAAAATTAATAGCGCCCCATCGGCTAAGGTCATCCCGTAATCGCGGGTATTGGGTTGGCCACCCAGTGCAAAACTCATGGGTTGCACTTCTTTGCGACGCCCCAATAAATAACAGGCATACCAAATGGCAATTGCGGTCACAAAGAAGCACAGTGCCGAGTAAAGACGCGCGGCATTGCTATCACCAATCCATGAGCCAAACAAATCCATCGAGCTTGCACCCAACCAGTAGGGCAATGGTGCCCCCATGGATTGCTCACGCCCAGAGAGGGTTGGGATTAGCCAATCCTGCCATGAGCTGGTATGTAAATGCCACATCACACCAAACCCAATCGAGTCCTCGTTTTTCCAGGGATCGCGATCAAAAAGGCCGGCCAAGCCGTAGACGATTGTGAGTGCAAAGATCACAATCCGAGGAATGGATGCTGTGGCAGCGGCAGTCAGTTTGACCATACTAGTTCATCGTATCCCTGAATACTACCTTGATCCACATTCCCAGAAATAACAAAGGCAGCGTGTGCTGCCTTCGGTAATACAAACTACCAACGGAAATTACTTGGCTTTCTTGCTAGCCACTTTCTTTGCAGCAGGCTCTGCTTTTTTAGCTTCTGCAGCAGCGGCACGCTTCTCAGCAGTCTTAGCAGCGCCATCACCAGTTGCCTTGGCAGCCGCTTTACCACCAAACTTCTGACGAAACTTCTCAACACGACCGGCGGTGTCAATAATCTTCTGGGTACCTGTAAAGAAAGGATGCGACTCTGAGGAGGTCTCAATCTTTGCAAGAGGATAATCTTGACCGTCTTCCCACTTAATCGTCTCTTTGGTGATGATGGTGGAGCGGGTCTTGAAGCTGAAGTTGTTCGAAACGTCTACGAACACAACTTCGCGGTAATCGGGGTGAATGCCTTGTTTCATAATCAATATCCTTCGAACGGGTAGCCGTTGTGCGTCACGCGTGATCCCACAATACTTGCCCAGGGTTTAGTACAGCAAAAACGAGATTATGCCACAAAATCAACGCTTAAGCTCTAATTACTAGCCGCCTCGGCGCATCAGCTCAAAGAACTCAGCGTTATTCTTGGTGGACTTGAGCTTATCAACGATGAAGTTCATGGCCTCGATCTCATCCATATCGGCCAGAAGCTTACGTAAGACCCAGATTTTCTGGAGGTTTTCTGGCTTGACGAGAAGTTCCTCGCGTCGGGTGCCTGACTTATTGAGATTAATAGCAGGGTAGACACGGCGTTCGGCAAGGCGACGCTCCAAATGGACTTCCATATTGCCAGTGCCTTTGAACTCTTCATAGATCAAATCGTCCATGCGGCTACCGGTTTCAATCAGCGCAGTGGCTAAAATCGTGAGCGATCCACCTTCTTCGATATTACGAGCGGCACCAAAGAAACGCTTAGGACGTTGTAAGGCGTTCGCATCAACACCACCAGAGAGAACCTTGCCCGAGGAAGGCACCACCGTGTTGTACGCACGCGCTAGACGCGTAATTGAGTCCAGCAAAATAATGACGTCTTTTTTCATTTCTACTAGACGCTTCGCTTTCTCAATCACCATTTCAGCAACCTGAACGTGACGAACGGCTGGCTCATCAAAAGTGGAAGCAACGACCTCGCCACGGACCGAGCGCTGCATCTCAGTGACCTCTTCGGGGCGCTCATCGACGAGTAGAACAATCAAGATGGCATCGGGGTAATTTTGAGAGATCGCATGCGCCACGTGCTGCATCATCACGGTCTTACCTGACTTAGGAGATGCCACGATCAGACCACGCTGACCAAAACCAATCGGCGAGATCATATCGATAATGCGACCGGTGAGATTCTCTTCGGCTTTGATATCGCGCTCGAGGGCGATATTACGATTGGGGTGAAGCGGCGTGAGGTTCTCAAACATGATGCGATTTTTGAGGTCTTCAGGCGCCATGCCATTGATCTTGTCGACCTTCACCAAAGCAAAGTAACGCTCACCTTCCTTGGGGGTGCGTACTTCGCCTTCAATGCTGTCACCGGTGTGTAAGTTAAAACGACGGATCTGCGCAGGGGAGATGTAAATATCATCGGGAGACGCCATATATGACGACTCGGGGGAGCGCAAGAATCCAAAACCATCGGGCAGTACTTCCAAGACGCCATCGCCAAAGACTTGCTCACCAGCCTTGGCTCTCTTCTTCAGAATGGCAAACATTAGTTCTTGTTTGCGCATCCGTTGCGTATTTTCAATCTCGAGGCTTGCCGCCATTTCGAGCAGTTGGGAGACGTGGAGTACTTTGAGTTCAGTTAATTGCATGATGTGTGCTTAGGATGAAACAAGAAAAGAAAAAATAAGATGAATGTGGAGGGTGCCGATCAGGCGAGAAAAACGATCAACGGAAAAAACGTTACGGTGAATTAGTCGTTTGAAATTGGGATTAAATTGGGGGAGGGCCTTAGGAAGACCGTTATTGAGACTAGATACTACACTAAAAAACGGCAAATCACGTAATTTTTGCTAACCATCATCGCTGGGCTGGGTCTAGCTCGAATTGTGAGCCTGACTCCAGCCATACTAAAACGAATTCAATTACAGATTGCTATCAATGAATGCCGTGAGTTGGGATTTGGCGAGGGCGCCGACTTTTTGAGCAGCAACCGTGCCATTTTTAAACAAAATAAGCGTCGGAATCCCCCGAATATTGAACTGGGCCGGAACGCCTTGGTTCTCATCCACGTTCATCTTGGCAATTTGGATACGATCGCCGTATTCGGTCGAGAGCTCTTCCAAAATGGGCCCAATCATCTTGCAAGGACCGCACCACTCAGCCCAAAAGTCGAGGAGAACGGGTTTGTCAGACTTGAGAACATCTTGTTCAAACGATGCATCACTAACGTGTTTAATGCCGGCACTCATGAAAATTCCTTATGGTTTAAATGGATGGAATAACTCATTAAAAGACCATTCCAAACCCTATATTATCAATAAGCCACGATTCATGCCAAAACTTTGCTCCCGCCCTCAGTGAACCCGTTGTTATGCAAACGTATTCGATCACTCCAAACCAAGATGCGTTAACGCAAATCGCTTTGCAAATCTGGGCAATTGCAGCGGCAAGCGATGCGCGCCCCTTAGTGATTTTGCCCACAGCTGGACCCAATCATAGTTTGCGCTTAGCGTTGGAGAACACTCGTTCCTCAAATACCTTACTTTTACCCGAGGTCCATAGTTTGGCTGATTGGCTTGCACTGGCTCCGGATGGATTACGTCTACCCCAGCCACAGTCGAATACGGAAAGGATCTTGCAAACCTACGCTTCAATTGAGACCCATCCTAATCTGCGCGCATGGTTTGCTGCCGAAGGGGACGGGGGTGCCTGGAGTTTGGCCAATGCCATTGTCAGTGCCTGTGATCTTCTATCGCAAAGTGTCGTGCCGCAATTGGCTTGGAACGTGGATCATTTGGAGCTCGAACAAGGGATCGAGCATGTACAAATCAAGCTAAGCCAAGCCATTGCCGACGCCTATCCACGATTGGCTCAAGAGCTTGTAAGCAAAGAGTCTGCAGTTCTCTTGGCATTCTGGCGTTATCTTAGCTCCGTGCGTGATCCCATCATCACGCAGCATCTCGCACTGGCGTCGCATCTGCAGCAATGGCAAATCAACCCAGAGACGCGCCGACCATTCATCTGGATTGAGACCATTGAAGAGAATGACGCTCAAGCACGCGCTCATCATGCGTATCTTGATCATTGTGAGGCGTTCATCCCAGTGCACCGATTTGTCATGGATTGGACTGAGGTCGGCCTTTGGCCTGAGACCATGGAGATTGATGCATCACACCATGAGCAACTGCAAATCAATCGGGCTGCGCTGAATAAAAAACAGATCACCTGTCTGAGCGCAAAACGATTTGAAGACCTGGCTTGGGAGGCAACGCATTGTATTGAAGGACATCTTTATGCAGGGCGCACGCAGATTGCTCTCGTGGCACAAGACCGTTTATTGGCACGTCGTACCCGTGCTCTATTGGCACGCTTTGGTCCCGGTTTATCCATCGAAGACGAAACGGGCTGGAAACTCTCGACCACTCGTGCAGCCGCAGCGCTCCATGCCTGGCTTGAGTTATTACGTTGTCCACCACAGGGGCCAAGTGCCATCGCTTTACTGGAGTTCCTCAAAAACCCATTTCTGAATATCAGCGAATTACTAAACGTCACCCCAGACGAGATCGCATTGCTTATTAGTGAACTCGAGAGTATGTTGTTGCTCAAGCAGGCGAGAGCCTCGTGGGTTAGTTTCTATTTGGCAATCGAAGCGGGAGCGAGCCCTGAGTTTGATCCACGCTTGCATCGTCTACTGCAAGCCATTCGAGAACGAGTGAGCGTTTGGCAGAATCGTGAGATGCAGAACCCGCCATGTGCGAAAGCCCTAGCACAACTGCACGATGATTTGTCCTATTTTGGAATGCGCCATCAATTTGAGCAAGATGCCGCTGGCTTGCAGTTGCTTGCGATGCTCGACAAACTCGGCTTAGAGCAAGGTCAGCTTCCAACACTATGCATGCCCCTAGACGAATGGATGATCTTTTTAAAGACCCGAATGGAAGAAGAGGTGTACCGCGAACAGGGAGGTGATGCCTCTGCACGCGTGACCATCTTGCCCCTTAGCGCGACCCGATTGCGTCGCTTTGATGCCGTGGTGATGGTTGGCTGCGATGAGCGCCAACTGCCGAGTTATGGAGAGACCCCACTATTTTTCTCAGAGAGTCTAAGTCAGACTCTTGGCGGCACCGATATTGCTCGGCAATACCGTCAACAGGCGAGGGATCTTTCACAACTCTTTGCTTCCTATGCCCATATTGATCTTTTGTGGCAAAGCGAGGGCGCCAGTGGCGAGCCCCTGCGTGCATCCCCTTGGATTGTGCGCTTACAAGAAGATCAACCGCAACTTGCAACCCGTGAGTCTAATCGCTTTGCACGATCTGCTTTAGGAAGGCCGATGAACATGGCTCACGCAACCCGACTCGATG
>JBBAQJ010000041.1:0-12203 GCA_040400365.1 Polynucleobacter sp.
TCAGCGCATTAATCACCATCTTGGCATCGACGGGACCGGTTAGTTCAACGCGCCGGGTTTCCAAGGCCTTCGGCACTGGAGCAATCTTCCAATCGCCCTCACGTATTGATTTTGTTTCTGGCAAGAAATCAAGCTTTTGGCCAGCGTCTAATTTTTTTGCTAGCTCAACCCGTTTTTTTAGAAGCTCCTGACGGCGTGGTTCGAAGGCGCGATGCAATTTAGCAACAAATTCCAGGGCTTCAGGGGATACAACGGTTGCGAAATCCGGATTGAGTTTGGCTTTGAGCTCAATGCCACTGGATTCGATGGTTGGGGCGCCAGACATGAATACTCCTAATCGGTTTTAAGGATTAAATGACAATTTAATGACTATTATGCCTGAATTGTTGCACTGCACACAAATTGGGGTTTATGCCAATGCGGCAATCACATCGGGTGGCGCTTGAACTAACTCAATCAAGACCCCCTCTCCAGAGAACATAAATTCTTCATTGGCTTTGGGATGAACAAAGATAATGTCGTGACCCGCTGCTCCCTTACGAATACCACCGGGAGCAAATCGCAGGCCCTGTTGCGTTAACCACTCCACCGCCTTGGGCAAATCATCGACCCACAAACCAATGTGATTGAGTGGCGTTTGATGCACAGCTGGCTTTTTCTCGATATCAAATGGTTGCATCAAATCAATTTCAACCTCGTGCGGGCCGCGACCGATGGCACAGATATCCTCATCGACGTTCTCGCGCTCGGATACAAAGGTATCTTTATATTGCAATCCAAGAAGATCAACCCACAAGGCTTTCAGTTTTTGCTTGTCGGTTCCACCAATGGCAATTTGCTGTACTCCAAGAATTTTGAATGGTCGACTCATGATGATTACTTCGCAAACTGAATAATGATTTGATCAACCGCGAGACTCGATCCCTCAGTCGCGCATATATCGTCTACTACTCCATCCTGTGCAGCAAATAGCGTGTTCTCCATTTTCATGGCCTCAATCACAACGAGCTTTTGACCTGCGGTGACCTTATCCCCTTTGGCTACATGTAATTTCGTCAGGAGTCCAGGCATGGGCGATAGCAATAACTTCGATGTATCAGGAGGCGCCTTGTATGGCATGCGGCGTTGCAACTCTGCCCCGAATGGACTTAAGACCACACAGTCAAAATGCACGCCGTCTTGCATCAACACATAACCCAAGCCAGGGCGCTCCACTTGCGCGCATGCCATGGGCCCATCGTTTAAGCGATAGATCAATCGAATCGAACCAGGTTGCCAATCACTCTCCAAGAAATAATCCGTGATTGTGTGCTTGCCCTGATTGGCTTTGACGGATATTTGGTAACCGTGATCACGTTGCTCAATCTTGGTGTTGTAGGAGTTCTCACCTTGCATCACGACAAACTCTTGCGTAATCTTCATTTCGTGGCCCAAGAGTTGCCCTTCAAGCAATTTAGCGCGCTCCAAATAGCGACGGTGCACAAAGCTTGCGAGGGCTGGTAAACGACTGGGGTCAGTAGGCTCGACCGATTCTTTTAAAAAGCCCTTGGGGAACTCCTCAGCAATAAATCCTGTATTGAACTGGCCCGAGAGAAAGCGTGGGTGTTGTAATAAAGCCGATTGGAACTGAATATTTGAATGAATCCCCCGAATCACAAACTCATTGAGCGCCCCACGCATTTTGCTCATGGCCTCCTCGCGATTGGCACCATGTGTAATGAGTTTTGCAATCATGGAGTCGTAATACATCGGAATCTCACCACCTTCATAGACACCTGTATCAACACGCACACCATCTTTGGATGCCGGAGGCTGATACCTCACTAAGCGCCCGGTCGATGGCAAGAAGTTGCGTAATGGGTCCTCGGCATTGATGCGGCACTCCATGGCCCAGCCATTGCGGGGAATTTGATTTTGGGTAAATGCCAACTTCTCACCAGCTGCCACCCGAATCATTTGCTCCACGAGATCAAGTCCGGTGATGCATTCGGTGACCGGATGCTCAACTTGCAAGCGTGTGTTCATCTCTAAGAAGTAGAAGGACTTATCTTTACCAACCACAAACTCGACGGTGCCGGCTGATTGGTAGTTGACCGCTTTAGCTAATGCCACTGCTTGTTCGCCCATGGCTTTACGAGTGGCGTCATCCAAAAATGGGGATGGTGCCTCTTCAATCACTTTTTGATGGCGGCGCTGGATCGAGCACTCACGCTCCCACAAATACACCACATTGCCATGCGCATCCCCTAGAACCTGGATCTCAATATGTCGCGGCTCCTCCACAAACTTCTCAATGAAGACACGATCATCCCCGAAACTATTAAGTGCTTCATTCTTACAAGCCACAAAGCCTTCGGCGGTTTCTTGATCGTTGTATGCAACACGCAATCCCTTGCCACCACCACCGGCGGATGCTTTGATCATTACGGGGTAACCAATACCCTGCGCAATTTTTACTGCAGCCTGAGGATCATCAATAGCGGCGTTATGACCGGGGATGGTATTTACCTTTGCTTCCAGGGCGAGTTTCTTGGAGGCGATCTTATCGCCCATCGCAGCAATCGATTGGTATTTGGGGCCAATAAAGATAATGCCCTCTTCCTCAACCCGTTTAGCAAATTCTTCGTTCTCAGACAGGAACCCGTAGCCTGGATGAACTGCTTGCGCACCCGTTTCTATACATGCCGCAATAATGCGATCCATTTGCAGGTAGGACTCGCGCGATGGTGGCGGTCCAATACAAACAGCCTCATCGGCCATCCGTACATGACGGGCTTCGGCATCCGCTTCGGAGTACACGGCAACCGTTTGGATCCCTAACCGTTTAGCGGTTAGTATCACTCGGCAAGCAATTTCACCGCGGTTTGCAATTAAGATTTTCTTAAACATAGTGATTCGTCAGTCGGTTAAATTAAAGAGGAATATTGCCGTGTTTACGGGGAGGATTTTGTAAATCCTTGTCTTGCAACATCGCAAGTGATCGTGCAATGCGCTTGCGCGACTCATGGGGCATGATCACATCATCAATGTAGCCACGCCGTCCGGCGACAAAGGGGTTCGCAAACTTTGCTTTGTACTCTGCTTCACGCTCGGCAATCTTTTGCGCATCATTTTTCTCTTCGCGGAAGATGATTTCAACCGCACCTTTGGGCCCCATCACTGCAATCTCTGCAGAAGGCCAGGCAAAGTTCACGTCGCCGCGCAAATGTTTTGATGCCATCACATCGTAGGCACCACCATAGGCTTTGCGTGTAATTAAGGTCACCTTCGGAACCGTGCAATCGGCATAGGCATAGAGTAACTTGGCGCCGTGCTTAATAATGCCGCCGTACTCTTGAGCGGTACCTGGCATAAAGCCTGGCACATCAACCAAGGTTACGACTGGGATATTGAAGGCATCACAAAAGCGCACAAACCGAGCGGCTTTAATTGATGATTTGATATCGAGACACCCTGCGAGTACCAGAGGTTGATTGGCAACAATACCAGCAGTCTGACCGCCAATGCGGGCAAAGCCAATGATGATGTTCTTCGCGTAATCGGGTTGCAACTCAAAGAAGTCTTCATCATCCACAATCTTATGAATCAGCTCTTTCATGTCATAGGGCTGATTGGGGTTGAGAGGCACTAATGTATCGAGCGAGTAATCAGGTTCATCCGACCAAACAAGACCACCCAAAAATGGGGCCTTTTCTTTATTCGAGAGCGGTAGATAACTATAAAAGCGTCGCAGCATCATGATCGCTTCGACATCATTATTAAACGCAAGATCACACACCCCCGATACGGTGGAATGGGTGTTCGCGCCACCCAAATCTTCCGCGGTGACGTCTTCGTGGGTCACGGTCTTTACTACCTCGGGTCCAGTCACAAACATGTACGAGGTGTCTTTCACCATGAAGATGAAATCCGTCAATGCGGGTGAATACACGGCCCCACCTGCGCAAGGACCCATAATTAAAGAAATTTGCGGGATCACACCCGAAGCCGACACATTGCGTTGAAAGATCTCCGCATAACCGCCAAGTGAGGCGACCCCTTCCTGAATACGGGCGCCACCGGAGTCATTCAGTCCAATCACGGGTGCGCCCACTTTCATGGCTTGATCCATGATTTTGCAAATTTTCTCGGCATGGGCTTCGGATAAAGAGCCGCCCAGAACTGTGAAATCTTGCGAGAACACAAACACCAAGCGGCCATTAATCATGCCGTAACCAGTGACGACACCATCGCTCGGTACAGTTTGATCGGCCATTCCAAAATCTGTACAGCGATGCTCCACAAACATATCCCACTCTTCAAATGAGTCTTCGTCAAGCAACAGCTCGATCCGCTCGCGTGCGGTGAGTTTGCCTTTGGCGTGCTGAGCAGCAATGCGCTTTTGGCCACCACCCAAACGTGCTAACTCGCGTTTGGATTCCAATTGAGAAATAATGTCTTGCATAGAAACTCCTATTGAATATCGGGTGTTTGCATCGCATCGAGCAAGCGACGCGCTGCCACAGAAGGTGCGATCGTGCCCGCATTCACTGCGGCACTGAGTTCGGGTAATAACTGCTGCACGCCAGGATGGTTCTTAAAATTACTTTTGAGAGCACTATCGATCCGCTCCCACATCCAAGCAGTGGCTTGCTGACTACGGCGCGCCTGCAGATGACCATTCTTCGTTTCGAGAGACCGAAAGCGAGTGATCTCATCCCATAACTGCGCTACGCCTTGATTGAGTAAAGCGCTCATTTGCATCACCACGGGATGCCATTGCTCCGCATGATGAGCGGCGTGGTCAGGGTTCCCCTGAAAACCCATTAAGCGCAAGGAACTGGTAATAAATGCTTGAGCACGGGTTGCCGCATTGGGATCGAGATCCGCTTTATTGATCACGATGAGATCGGCGATCTCCATCACTCCTTTTTTAATCGCTTGCAGATCATCGCCGGCATTGGGGAGCTGTAACAACATAAAGAGATCGGTCATACCAGCCACCGCAATCTCGCTTTGCCCTACCCCAACGGTCTCCACAATTACCACATCATGCCCAGCAGCTTCTGCTAAGAGCATCACTTCGCGTGTGCGCTCGGCAACACCGCCTAAGGTTCCAGATGATGGGCTTGGACGAATAAAGGCATTTTCATTGACTGAGAGGAGTTCCATGCGGGTCTTATCCCCCAAAATCGATCCGCCGGACAAACTTGAGGATGGATCAATCGCAAGAACAGCAACCCGATGGCCTTTGGAAATTAAGTAAAGACCTAAGTTCTCAATGAGAGTGGATTTACCTACCCCAGGCACTCCGGAGATTCCGAGACGAAAGGATTGCCCGGTATGCGGCAAGATGGTGTTGAGTAATTGATCGGCGCGCGCGCGATGATCGAGTCGCGTTGACTCCAACAAGGTAATGGCTTTGGCCAATGCTCGGCGTTGCTCCGTACAGGGTTTGCCGAGCAAGGCTGCCACTAACTGCTCATCGCTGGGGGTATTCGACATTGCGAGGACTTAGCGGAGGTTGTTCCGAATTTGCTCGAGTACGTCTTTCGCGGATGCGGGGATCGGCGTACCGGGTCCATAGATGCCCTTGACACCCGCCTCATATAGAAACTCGTAATCCTGACGCGGAATCACACCGCCAACAAAGACAATGATGTCATCGGCACCTTGCTTTTTGAGTTCCGCCACAATCGCGGGGACTAAGGTTTTATGACCCGCTGCTAAGGTAGAAATCCCCAAAGCATGCACATCGTTTTCAATCGCTTGGCGCGCGCACTCTTCAGGCGTTTGGAACAAAGGTCCCATATCGACATCAAAACCCAGATCGGCATAGGCAGTGGCTACCACTTTGGCGCCCCGATCATGCCCATCCTGGCCAAGCTTAGCAATCATGACCCGCGGACGGCGTCCATGTTCTTTGGCAAACTCAGCGATCTCCACTTTGAGTTTTTCCCATCCTTCGGCTGAATCGTATGCAGCTGCGTACACTCCGGTCACCTTTTGTGTATCGGCTCGGTGGCGCCCATAGACTTTCTCCAAAGCATCCGACACCTCGCCCACCGTTGCGCGTAAACGAATTGCTTTGACCGCTAAATCCAATAAATTACCCGTGTTGCTCTCAGCTGCTGCCGTTAAATCGGCCAAGGCTTGATCCACCTGCGATTGATTACGCTTAGCCTTGATGTCTTTTAAGCGAGCAATTTGATTATTACGAACCATATCGTTATCAATCACCAAGACATCCACCAAACTCTCTTCTTGCAGTTTGTATTTATTGACACCGACAATCACATCCGACCCAGAGTCGATCTTGGCTTGCTTTTGAGCAGCAGCTGCTTCGATCTTTAACTTGGCCCAACCACTCTCCACAGCTTTGGTCATGCCACCCATCTGATCGACTTCCAAAATAATTTTCCAGGCGGCATCGGCCATCTCTTGAGTTAGTTTCTCCATCATGAACGATCCTGCCCAAGGATCAACCACGCTCGTGATGTGGGTCTCTTCTTGCAAAATTAATTGGGTATTGCGCGCAATTCGGGAGGACATCTCCGAAGGCAAGGCAATCGCTTCATCAAATGAATTGGTGTGCAGCGATTGTGTACCGCCAAAAACCGCAGCCATGGCTTCGATGGTAGTTCGCACCACGTTGTTATAGGGATCTTGCTCAGTGAGTGACCAGCCAGAGGTTTGGCAATGCGTGCGCAACATCGATGACTTTGGATTCTTGGGATTGAACTCGTTCATGATGCGCCACCACAGCATTCGTGCAGCGCGCAATTTGGCGACCTCGAGATAGAAGTTCATGCCGATCGCAAAGAAGAATGAGAGTCGCCCAGCAAACTCATCTACATCCAAACCCTTGGCCAAGGCGGTCTTGACGTACTCCTTGCCATCGGCCAGTGTGAATGCCAACTCGAGGGCTTGATTCGCACCAGCCTCTTGCATGTGATAGCCCGAGATGGAAATCGAGTTGAACTTGGGCATATTCTTTGCGGTGTACTCAATAATGTCACCGACAATGCGCATCGAGGGTCCGGGTGGGTAGATATAGGTATTGCGCACCATGAACTCTTTCAGAATATCGTTCTGAATCGTGCCGCTCAATTGCTCTTGCTTCACACCTTGCTCTTCACCCGCCACGATATAACCTGCCAAGACTGGTAAGACCGCACCATTCATGGTCATCGAGACGGAGACTTTTTCTAAGGGGATGCCATCAAACAGGATCTTCATGTCTTCCACTGAATCGATCGCGACCCCTGCTTTACCCACATCACCCACCACTCGCGGGTGATCCGAGTCGTAGCCCCGGTGCGTTGCCAGGTCAAATGCCACCGAGACCCCTTGGCCACCGCCCTCGAGGGCTTTGCGATAGAAGCGATTGGACTCTTCGGCCGTTGAGAATCCCGCGTATTGACGAATAGTCCATGGGCGCACAGCGTACATCGTCGCTTGTGGTCCACGCAGATAAGGTTCAAATCCAGGAAGCGAGTTCACATAAGCCAAGCCCTGAAGATCATTTTGGGTATAGAGCGCCTTGAGGTGAATACCGTCGGGGGTATCCCAGCCCAAGGCATCCGGATTGCCGTTAGGCGCTGATTTACTCGCTGCCTTTTGCCATTGCTCAAGAGATTGATCTGCTGCAGTTGGCCACTGCCCGCTGGGTTGTGATGCGTTCTTCGTCATAAGCGCCCCATATGTGCATGAATGTGCATTGATATTTTTACTATTTTGCTTGACTTTTATCGTTTTGTCCATAGAATTGAATACATAATTATGAATGCATAAATGTATTTCAATTCAGCAAAATCATTAATAAACAATGACTTAGATAGATCATGAGTAAATTACTTTCAACTCGCCCGCTCTATGAAGAGGTTGCGGATCAACTACGCAACCGAATTTTTGCCCATGAGCTAGCCCCCGGCGCATGGATCGATGAACAAAGTCTTGCCAAGGAGTTTGGGATTAGCCGTACCCCCATGCGCGAGGCCATTAAGGTATTGGCCGCTGAGGGCCTCATCACCATGAAACTGCGCCGTGGCGCTTATGTCACCGAAGTCAATCGTGGCGATCTGGAGCAAATATTTACGGTTCTCTCCTTACTTGAGGGAGAGGCTGCCAAAGAGGCCGCTACCAAAGCAAAAGAAAGTGATCTCAATGCCTTAGATGATCTGCACTTACGCCTTGAGAAAGCGGCTGCCGATCGCAACCTCGATTTATTCTTCGAGATCAATGTGCGCTTTCATGAGCGCATTATCTCGATTGCCGCCAATCCCTGGATGACCAGCGTGATTGACGATCTTCGCAAGGTTCTAAAACTACAACGCAGGGATTCGTTATCGCGCTCGGGGCGTTTGCAGCAGTCCTTGAGTGAACACCGTGAGATCTTAAAAGCCCTCCTCAAGCGTGATCCATTAGCTGCCAAAGAAGCCATGCGCACTCACCTCGCCCATGGTTTGGAGGCTGCCAAATAAAAAGCCTCCAGGTTTTAAGAGGAGGCCTTTGAGATCAAACGATGATCTATTTTTTTACGATGAGATCGCCAGACAGAGATGCGATATAGGCAGCCATATCTCTTAAGTCTTTGTCGCTATATTGCTTCACTTGCGATTGCATGACGGCATTGTTACGACCTACTAAAGAATTACTATCCACTTGGTAGGACTTCAGTGCGTAATACAGATAATCTTCGTATTGACCAGCAATTTTTGGGTAGGCTGGAGCAACTGGGGCTTTAAGGCCAGCGCCATGGCAGGCTGCGCAATTATTTTTCTCAACAAGTTCTTTACCCTTGGCAACATTACCAGCGTGAGCAAACCCAATCGAGGCACTTAACAAGGATAGGATCAGAGCGGATTTCATCATGTTCTCGATTCCAATTACTTTAAGGGGTTACGGGGAGAGGTTGGCGTTTGAGTCGAGTAGTAGGCAGCCAAGTCAGCCATATCTTGATCGTTCAAGCTTCCGGCAATCGCTCGCATGGTTGGATGTTTGCGCTCACCCGATTTGTAAGCCTTTAGCGAGGCAACAATATAGTCAGCATTCTGACCACCAAGCTTGGGGACTCGGTAGACCTGAGGCCAATCGGCACGGTAGTCATTGATGGCATGGCAACCCACGCAGATCCAGACTTTGGCTTCGCCTGCTTTCGCAGAACCTTTAACCTCTTGGGCATGGGCAGTGATTGAAAACATTCCGGCGAATGCCACGGCGCCGAGGGAAGTAACGATGGCTTTATTCATATGCGTGATCGTGTTGCAAAATGGTTAATATTTTGTAGGCTGAAGTATAGCGGACAGCGAATATTGTCAGGTAATTTTGTCATCTCCCTATACTTAAGGGGCTGGTCGGATGATTTCGTATTGAACCCTGTTCCTTGAAGGATTTTCGTGAGTGTGATTTCTCAAAAACTAAGCGACCTAGGAATTACCCTAGTAAGTCCTGGCGCACCTGCGGCTGCCTACGTCATGGCGGTAACCACCGGTCATCAGGTATTTTTGTCGGGCCATATTGCCAAACGCGATGGCAAGCCATGGGTAGGCAAATTGGGGTTCGACATGGTTACAGCCACAGGCCAGTTAGCCGCTCGGAGTATCGCGATTGATTTACTGTCGACCCTCAATGCCCACCTCGGCTCACTCGATCGAGTCCGTCGAGTTGTCAAGGTCATGGGTCTTGTGAACTCAACCCCCGAGTTCACCGAGCAGCATTTGGTCATGAATGGCTGTTCCGAACTTATCGTCGAGGTATTTGGCGAGATTGGGAAGCATGCACGCAGTGCCTTTGGGGTCGCACAAATCCCCTTGGGGGCTTGTGTCGAAATTGAAATGATCGTCGAGATCTAAGCTAGCAAATCGGTACTGTGGCCCTGCCCGTCAATCAGCAGACTGCGCACCCTTTTGTCTGGAAATAGTCGTCGCACGGCTTGGCAATAGCGCTCGAGCTGAATCTGATATTGAGAATAAAGAGGGTCGGTTTTTTCGGGGATGCTGAGTTTGTAATCCAAGACCACAAGCTCGTTTTCAAACTCAACCAAGCGATCGATCCGCAAGCATCGCTCTTCACTCACGATATCAAGCTCATTCCAAGCATTGCGATAGATTTTGGGGTCAAAGAATGAAAGTAACTCGGGGCTGTTGCAAACGGAGTGGGTACGTTCGATCGTTCGCTGGGCACTGGCTTCATTCATTCCCAATCGCTTTGCTAACAACTGAGCATCAGGAATGGCTTGCGCCACTCGATATTGCGCAGGTGTGACCCGTTCAAGGAGCGCATGAAACCATTCGCCCTCTTGCATGCGCCGCTGCTCATCCACGCTATATGTTTTGAGTCCAGGTGTTGGGTTTGGCAGACCTTGCCAGGTCAATACCAAATCAGGGTATTCAAATGGTTTGTCACTTTGTGATGATTGGGGTCGGCTTGAATCAAGGTAGTCAACCTGCGCCTCGTCAAGTTCGGTAAAGACTGGAACTTGACCTTCGCAAGCGCGCTCATACCAACTGTCAGGCACCAAACCACCCTGCTGACGATTTCGGGTGCTTTCCACCCCACTTAACCAAAGTCCCTGCTTGGCGCGGGTTAGTGCTACATAGAAAAGGTTCCAGTTCTCATGCAAGGCAATGTCTTTCTCTTGTGCCAGTAAATCTTCACGCGCTTTAGATAGGCTGAGCTTGGTGAACATCGACAGATGATCTGGCGCTTGCCGATCGGGGTCCCAATCGAGCAATACGCCACGCCCTGGATTTGTGATTGCTGTATGGTTGCAATCCAGAATAATCACAAATGGAGCCTCGAGTCCTTTTGCGCCATGAATAGTCATTAAGCGGATGCGTTGTTGACGGTGCGTGATTGAGTGGCTATCTAGATCAAAATCCCCGTCCTCCAGCTCATCGTTCTCATCCTCTAAGGGAACCTCACCGCGCATCTCACCCTCATCGGGTGTCTCATCTTGATCACCACGCCGCATCTGCTTGAGTTGAGTGATAAATCGTCCTAAGCTGGGGTAGCGCCCGCCATCGAGATTTAGGGCGAGCTCCAGAAAAGCATCTAAATTGGCTAAGACCTGGTCCCGGTCGCGTGCTTGGCACACGCTGGCGTATTTGCACCGAATGTCGCCCGAGAAATACACATGATCGAGAAGGTCGTGTACCGGCAAGTGTTTCGCCAACTCCATCCAGGCTATAAGTTGCTTAGCAATACCCAAAAAGACCTCGGCATAGCGGTGATCATTGGCATGCGTTAGCGCTTCCCACCAATTGCGATAACCGCGATTACTTTGAACCAACTCGGAAAGTGTTTGCATCTGCCCTTCATTCAGACCATACAAGGGGCTACGCAAGACCTGCGCCAGCGCAAGATCATGATTTGGATTACTCAGAATGGTCAGTAAGGCGATCAGGTCATCGACCTCAAGGGTCTCGAGCAAACCGCCCAAGCGGGGACTCTCAAAGAGAAGATTGGCATGCCGCAATGCTTCCTCATATTCGGGCAAGTATTGACGACGTTTGACGAGAACCAAGAAATCGCCTGGACGTGCCGGTCGCCAGACTTTGTGACGCTGCTGTTGGCGGTTGGGATCGACTACCTCATCTAGCACCATACGCGTGCGCAGTACCTCATGGATCAATTGCGCCAGGCGCTCCCCTTCCAACAGTCGTTGCTGTTTGGCGCCACGATCACGGGTATCCGTGAATGGCATCGCCAGGGCGTTCTCACGGGCAGTGGCCTGCGGCTCATCGATGATCGGAATTAATGGCAAACGATAAGCCTCGCCTCGAGCGACGTTTGTATGGCTTGGTGTGTCAGGAGCACTCCAGAGCGTCGCCTGTTCCTGAAATGGATAGGTGCTGGGAACTAGGCTGGTCTTGAAGATGCGGTTCACTGCCTCCACAATCACAGGTGCATTGCGACGTGTGGTGTTCTGTTGTTCAAGGTGAGCCTGATCGTGTGCTTGCAAGAAGCGGGTTGCCGCTCCAAATAAACGGGGGTCGGCACGACGAAAGCGATAAATGGATTGCTTGGGGTCTCCAACAATAAATACCTTAGGCTTATCCTGATCATCGCCGTAGGCTGCAAGCCAGGCACGCAGAATTTGCCACTGCAAAGGATTGGTATCCTGAAACTCATCAATCAGAATATGGCGATAGCGTGCATCGAGGCGTGCTTGCCAATACGCTGCCACACGTGGATCCGAAATTAGTTGTGCCACGCCAAGT
>JBBAQJ010000042.1:0-10226 GCA_040400365.1 Polynucleobacter sp.
ATTTTCTTAACGCGTTGTTCGATGTTGTCCATTCATTCCCTCCGGGACTTGTTAAAACGAATTACAGGATTTTATCAGTTTGTTTGTGACACCGATCATTTGACGGGAGACTCAAGCCAGATATAGACCGCCATTGACATGAAGGGTATTTCCCGTGATGTAGGCTCCAGCAGGCGAGGCCAAGAAAGCGACTGCCTGGGCGACATCCTCGGGGGTGCCTAAGCGTGCCAGAGGAATATTGGCCTTGAGGCTATTTTGCTGGTCCTCGCTTAATGCGCGGGTCATATCCGTATCGATAAATCCGGGTGCCACGCAATTCACCGTGATATTACGGCTACCAATCTCGCGTGCCAGAGCCCGGGTCATGCCAGCGACTCCCGCCTTGGCAGCCGCATAATTTGCCTGACCAGCATTGCCCATATGACCAACAATCGAGGTGATATTAATAATCCGGCCCGATCGAGCCTTCATCATGGGTCGCAACACGGCTTGCGATAACTTAAATACCGAACTCAGATTGGTAGCAATCACATCTGACCACTCATCCTCTTTCATGCGCATCGCTAATTGATCTTTGGTAATGCCTGCGTTGTTGACCAAAATATCAATGCGCCCAAATTGCTTGACGATGTCCTCAATCATTGCATCACAGGCGGCTCCCTCTGTGACATTCAAGACTTTACCAATGCCCTTAGATGCGCTCAATCGCTCGGAGATTGCATTCGCACCTGGCTCTGAGGTTGCGGTACCGATCACGATTGCGCCACAAAGGGCCAATTCATCGGCGATTGCCTGTCCGATACCGCGCGATGCGCCGGTTACTAGTGCTACTTGATTCGTCAAATCGAGGTTCATAAGAATTTCGCAAATTAGGTTTTTAACTGTTGCAATGCGTCCATCAAGCTTGTCTCATCGGTAATCGCCATGCCTTGAAGGCGATCATCAATGCGTTTTGTTAATCCAGCCAGCACTTTACCGGGGCCGCACTCGACAACCTGAGTAACCCCGCGATCAGCCATGGTACGAATGGTCTCTAGCCAACGTACCGGCTTAGCCGCTTGACGAACTAGGGCATCTTTGATTTGCTCTGGACTCTCCAGGATAGATACGTCCACATTATTGATAACTGGGACACAAGGTGTATGAAATTCAATGCTCTCTAAATAAGTCTTCAGCTTTTCCGATGCGGGCTGCAGGAGCGAGGAATGAAATGGGGCGGAGACCGGTAGGGGCAGCGCACGCTTAGCACCAGCTGCTTTGAGTAGCTCACATGCTTTAGTCACCGCCTCGGTGGCACCGGCAATCACAATTTGACCGGGGGCATTGAAATTAACTGCCTCGACGACTTTTCCGCACTCACGGCTAGCGAGCGCACACACTTCGATCACTTTCTCATCATCAAGCCCCAAAATTGCCGCCATACCACCCGTACCAACTGGCACCGCCGATTGCATGGCCTCTGCACGAAATCGAACCAAAGGTAAAGCATCTTTAAAACGAATCACACCTGCAGCAACCAAAGCCGAATACTCCCCCAAGCTATGACCTGCAACCACGCTGGGCTTGGGTCCACCCGAGGCCAACCAGGCTCGATAGCACGCTACGCCAGCGGTCAGCATCACAGGCTGAGTGTTGGTCGTTAAGGCTAATGCCTCGGCAGGTCCCTCCGCAATTAACTTACCAATATTCTCACCCAGTGCATCAGATGCTTCTTGCAGTGTGGCATGCACTTCTGTACGCGAAGCTAGCGAGTTCAGCATCCCCACGGATTGTGAGCCTTGACCTGGAAATACAAATGCAAATGTCATATCAATTTTTTCTCATTAATAGCGCAACACAACGGCGCCCCAAGCAAAACCGCCCCCAACTCCCTCGAGGAGGATGTGTTGACCGCGCTTAATTTGACCCGATCGAATCCCATGATCGAGCGCCAGGGGAATCGATGCGGCAGAGGTATTACCATGCTCATGCACCGTGACAACCACTCGATCCATGGACATTCCCATTTTGCGGGCCGTTCCTTCCATAATCCGAATATTAGCTTGGTGCGGAACGAGCCAGTCAATTTGCTCAGGCTGCATATTGGCCTTTTGCAAAACCTCGTGAGCGACCTGCTCTAACACCTTCACGGCTAATTTAAAGACGGCTTGGCCATCCATCCGCAAAAAGGGGACTCCTTCAATTCCACCGCAGCTTGCTCGCCCAGGGACGCACAAAATATTACGTTGACTACCATCCGCATGCAAGGCACTTGCCAAAATTCCGGCTTGATCGGAGGCCTCGAGCGCAATCGCACCCGCCCCATCTCCAAACAGGACGCATGTACCCCGATCCTTGAAGTCCAAGATTCGAGAGAACACTTCGGCCCCAATCACCAAAATCTTTTGATACATGCCAGCCCGAATAAATGCATCCGCCGTACTCAGGGCATACGAAAAGCCAGCACACACCGCCTGCACATCAAATGCAGCGCAACCATTCGTTAGGCCTAATTTATCCTGAATTACACATGCAGTACTTGGAAAACCGCCAAGGTGATCGGGAGTTGAGGTCGCCAAGATGATTAAGTCAATGTCGTCGGCATTCCATTGCGCTTCCATAATCGCAACCTGCGCTGCCTTGACCGCCAAATCGCTGGTTAGCTCATCGGGGGCGGCAAAATGCCTAGCTGAAATACCACTGCGGGTTTTAATCCAATCATCGCTGGTCTCCACACCCTCTTTGGCTAAACGGTCAACCAAATCTTGATTACTCAACCTCAATGCGGGCAGGTAACTACCGGTGCCCGCAATCCGAGCAAATCGACTCTTACTCATGCGGACCTCAACGTAAATGACTCAGCAATTTTCTCAACCATGCGATTCTTAGCGGCATCGTATGCACGCTCAAGCGATACCTTAAAGGCAAAACGATCGGCAGAACCATGGCTTTTGATGACGCAACCCTTGAGACCCAACAGAACTGCGCCGTTATAACGCCGATGATCCACCCGTTGGCGCACTCTTTTTAACGGCAACAAAGCAGCCAGGCCCATTAATTTGGTTAGCAAGGATCGATTAAATTCTTCACGGATCATGCCGCTCATCATTTTCGCCAAGCCTTCACTCGCTTTTAAAACAACATTGCCAACGAAGCCATCGCAAACCACAATATCCGTGGTTCCCTTGAAGATATCGTTACCTTCGACGTTGCCATAAAAATGCAATTGGCTTTGGCGCAATAGTTCCGCAGTTTGTTTCACCACCTCATTACCCTTAATGACTTCTTCGCCAATGTTTAGCAGGCCAATAGAGGGGTGTGGGTTACCATTAACCACCCGCAACATCACATCAGCCATTTGCGCAAATTGTAAAAGGTGAATTGGCTCACAATCAGCATTGGCACCGAGATCAAGCACGGTCGTGCCCTTTCCCAACTCATTCGGTATCGCAGTTGCAATTGCCGGTCGATCAATTCCATCTAAAGTTTTTAAAATATAGCGGGAGATGGCCATCAACGCACCCGTATTACCCGCAGAAATGACAGCGTCTGCATTGCCATCACGGACCTGCTCTATGGCAACGCGCATGGATGAGTCTTTCTTACGACGCAAAGCAACTTCAATGGGGTCGTCCATCAAGACGATTTCAGAGGCGCCTAGAATCTGAAAGCGGTCTAGTAAGTTTGGATTGCATTTGCGAATCGACTGTCCAATCGCTTGGACGTCGCCAATGGCAACAATCTTAGCGTCGGGATGATCTTGCAGAAAATCACAGCAGGCTGGGATCGTCACTTCTATTCCAAAATCCCCGCCCATAGCATCAACTGCCAGAGTGATACTCATTGAATGTGTATGAAACGTCGATTGTGTTTAAGAAAAAAGCGGCCTGAGCCGCTTCGATCAAACCATGAGGAATTAGTCGTTCTTCGTTTTGACGACTTTACGACCACGGTAGTAACCATTAGGGGATACGTGGTGGCGCAAATGGGCCTCACCGGTGGTGGACTCTACTGCAATCGCGGGAGCAGTCAAAAAATCGTGAGCACGATGCATGCCACGTTTCGAAGGGGATTTTTTATTCTGTTGGACGGCCATAATGAACTCCTTAACAAGGCGCAATTCTAGCATAGAAAGTGGTAAAAACCCGCATTGGCCAACAAAATGCTGGCTATTTCTTGAGGTTTTTCAGTACCTTAAAGGGATTAGGCTTTTCCAAGTCAGCCTCCACTGGCCGCAATTGACACTGGCCGACCGGGTGTTTTGGGGCGTGAGGTAGTTCTAGCAAAATCTCATCTTCGATGGCTTCAAGCAAATTAAAGTGGGTTGAGGCGACCATTGCCTCCTCATCATCTCGATCCATAGGGAATTGATCCGCCTCTACTTCCGTTCTTAGAAAAACGTAAGTCTTGAGTATTTCCAACTGTAATCCCATGGGGTCTAAGCACCGTTGACAGGCAATCGCCATCCGCCCACGAATCTTTACCTCCATGAACGGCCGATCATCGCGATGCCAACCAACAACTTGGCAATCAAATCCATCACCCGGGCTCACAGAGGCTGATTCTGCTAAAAGTCTTGGAAAATCGGCAAGTTGGATAAATCCCTCGCCTTGGTAAGAGACAGGCGCTAACATATCAACTCTAAGCAAGGAGCTGGGGTTGATTTCCAAAGACTGAATTGGGTAAGGCGAGTTCTGTGTCATCCGATCGACGATTTGTAATTCATTCAAACCATTGACATTATCAAACATCATTCAGTTACTCATTCATGCCGTCCGCCCCCACTCTGATTCTCGCCTCAAGCTCACCTTATCGACAGCAGCTGCTTCAGCGACTTGGGATGCCATTTGTAGCGATTGCGCCCAACCTAGATGAATCCCCGCAGCCCGGCGAGAGTCCTAAAAATCTCACCCTTCGGTTAGCAAAAGCAAAAGCGCAGGCAATTGCATCCTTGCATCCGAAGGCTTGGGTGATTGGCTCCGATCAAAGCGCCGATTTAAATGGACACGCCATTGGTAAGCCCGGGACGCACGCCGCCGCTTTAGCCCAACTCAAACAAATGCAGGGTCAAATCGTTGTTTTCCATACATCGCTTTGCCTAATCGGTCAGGGTTTTTGCGAAACAACCCATGTCCCAACCACTGTTCAATTTCGCAATCTTCCCGAGCAAGTTTTGGATCAATACCTGCGTCTAGAGCAACCTTATGACTGTGCTGGTAGCGCTAAATCAGAGAGTATGGGAATCATTCTTCTCGAAAAAATTGAGAGCGAAGATCCAACAGCACTGATTGGTTTACCTTTAATTGCCTTGACAAGCCTATTCCTTCAAGCGGGAATTCCTCTACCTGCAACACAAAAATCTTAATAGCATGCAAATTGGTAACTTGTATTTGGTGCCCAATACATTAGGTAGCGACAACCGAGCCGCGCAAATCCATCACGTCATACCGGTCGAGAACCTTCGACTGATTGCCAAAATTAAATATTGGATTGTGGAAGATGCCAAAACGAGTCGTGCGTTTTTGAATGCCGTTCATGAAATCGAACCACTCCATCATTCATTACAAGAGATGGTGATGCAAGAGTGGCGTGGTCCAGACCGCAAACATGCCTCAAGTCTCAAACCAGAGGAATTGCTTGCCCCAATTCAAGCGGGGAACGATGTGGGCCTATTGTCAGAGGCAGGTGTTCCGGGAGTTGCTGATCCTGGTGCAGAGATTGTCCAAGCCGCACATCAGTGGGGGGCTACAGTTAAGCCCTTAGTAGGTCCCAGCTCGATCTTGCTCGGACTGATGGCAAGTGGTCTCAATGGTCAACGCTTTCAATTCAACGGATATCTTCCGGTCGAAGCTGCAGAACGTTCAAAAAAGCTTAAAGAATTAGAGGATGGCTCTAGACGGCATCGCGCGACCCAAATTTGGATTGAAACTCCCTATCGAAACACTTCAATGCTGCAAAGCTGCTTGAATTTGCTATCCCCTCAAACTCGACTCTGCGTAGCGATTGATTTAACACTAAATAGTGAATGGGTGTGGACTGGTTCAATTGAGTCTTGGCGCAAGCGCTTTACTAAACCGGAAGCACTCTCCGATCTCGTTAAAAATAGGCCTGCTATTTTTTTGATGCTCGCTTAGTTTTAGCGCATCTCCGCACTTCGCGATAAGGCCTTGCTAATCGCAGCGCCGGTCTCCGCCCCAAAGCGCTTGGCGACACGCTCAGCAAAATTCTCTTTTAAGGTGTACTCCACCACATCGGGTGTTTTTAAAAGATCACGTGCGACAGAATCAACCGTGCCATAGCCATCGACCAATCCCAACTGAACTGCCTGTTCGCCATTCCATACGCGACCTGAAAAAATATCCGGGTCATTCTTTAGGCGCTCGCCGCGACCCTCTTTCACGACAGTAATAAATTGCTGATGGATTTCATCGAGCATTTTTTTAACCATCTCGACTTGTTTGGGATTTTCTTTAGAGAATGGATCCAGCATGCCCTTATCCGACCCCGCTGTAATCAAGCGTCGCGAGATCCCCATCTTATCCATGAGCCCAGTAAATCCAAAGCCGCCCATGACAACTCCAATGGAGCCAACAATACTGGCTTTATCCACCAAAATCTTATCCCCGGCCACCGCCACATAATACCCACCCGAAGCACAAACATCTTCAACTACAACATAAAACGGCTTATCTGGATGTAAACCACGTAAGCGCTTGATCTCATCATTAATCATGCCGGCTTGTACAGGCGAGCCCCCTGGGCTATTAATACGAAGCACTACTCCGGTAGCCTCTTTGCTTTCAAATGCAGCGCTCAATGCTGAATTAATATCCAATGCATTTGCGACCGAATTGGGTGAAATCTCACCTTCAATACTTACAAGTGCGGTATGTTTGCCACTACTTCCGCTTCCCGGAAAACCGAGATCAAAAATTTGTGTGATCAACCCCACCAAAACAACCAAGGTCAAGATACGCAGAATGGCTCGCCAACGTCTAGCCTTGCGATTTTCTTTTAAGTTCTCAAGCAATAAATGCTCGAGGGCACTGCGCTCCCATTGCGCGTTTGAATTGGATGACTCGGGGTTTTGATTCATACACTTAGCTCGCTTTACTGAATTCGGTGGGATCTTGGGATGGTCGATGCAAATTCTGCATCAACCAGTTTCCTAAAACCTCTACATTATCAAAGCAAGCCAAAGAATTTGCAGACCGCAAGGCATCGGCTGGGTGGGCGCCATAAGTGACTGCGATTGCATCCACTCCAGCCGCTTGGGCCATCTGAAGATCGTGCGTTGTATCCCCAATCATCAGCATCTTGCGCACTGGAACTTGAAGACGATCCGATAAGTCCATCAACATCCCTGGGTGGGGTTTAGCGAATGACTCATCCGCAGTTCGCGTGTCATGAAATAGATGTTCCAACTGATGATGACGTAACGATCGATCGAGCCCGCGTCTGGGCTTACCGGTTGCCACCCCCAACATAAAGCCCTGGGTCTTTAAGCTCTCAAGCAAGTCTCGCATACCCCCAAAAAGATGCAGCTCATGATCTTTTGCTAGATAGTGATAGCGAAAGCGATCCACGAGGGTTGGAAAATGCTTAGGGTCGATGGTTGGCACGACACGTCGCAGTGAATCATGAATACCCAAACCAATCACATAGCTCGCAATCGAGTCTTCGGGTACCGGGAAATCGAGGTCTCGGCAGGCTTGTTGAATGCACTGAACAATCGTTGGCGTGGAATCCATAATCGTGCCATCCCAGTCCCACACGATTAACTCATAGCGACGTTCGTTTGTCTTCAATCGATTTCTCTCGGTTGTAGCGTTTTAGCCAAGAAACGGCTGTCCCATTGTGCGAGAAAATCATGAAACCGTTTTGGTAGATCGGCTTCAATACGCATTTTCTCCAAAGTTTTAGGATGCGAAAAGACCGCAAGATGTGCATGGAGAAAAAGTTGCTTAACCCTCAACTCCCTGTCGCCAGCTTCTAATCCATATTTATCATCTCCCAAGATTGGGTGTCCAATTTTTTGTAAATGCACCCGAATTTGATGCGTTCTCCCGGTTTTTAACTGCGCTTCAACCAATGTAAAACTCGTACTATCGCGTTGGAATAGCTCTGTAACTCGAATATTAGTGTGACTTTCTTGTCCTTTTGGATCCACCCGAACCCGACGCTCACCGTTCTCAAGTAAATATTTCAGCAGAGGGAACTTTAACTGCTTCGTGCCAGTGATTGCATCCATTGCTCCATGGGCAATTAAGCGATAACGCTTATCGGTTAACCCCTCCCGAATCTGCCGATGCATTTCCAGAAGCGCGCTGCGCTTTTTTGCCATGATCAGGATTCCAGAAGTGTCGCGATCTAAGCGATGGACAAGCTCCAAAAATGCATTCTCTGGTCTCGCCTTACGAAATAACTCAATCGCTCCCAACTGAACACCCGAGCCCCCATGGACCGCCAGTCCAGAGGGTTTATCAATGACCAACAAATATTCATCCTCAAACAAAATAGGGATATCCGTTGCCAGGGTTTTAGCCTGAGCTTCCGAGATCACTTGATCCAATTTCTTGGGCTCAGCCAAACGAGTAGGAGGCAAGCGAACCACATCACCCTCAACCAGGCGAGAGCTTGGCAATGCCCTCTTTTTGTTAATCCGCACCTCGCCCGAACGAATAATTCGGTAAATATGGCTTTTTGGAACCCCTTTAGCCCATCTTAATAAATAATTATCAAGTCGCTGACCAGCAAAATCAGGTCCCACGGTTTCCAAAACAGCTGCCAAAACCTTGGTTTTAGAGGCTTCTTTGCCAGAAACACGTGGTTTTGAGGAGGGTTTTATGGATTTATTCATCGGATCATCCCCATTGTCGACCGTTTTGTGTCCTATAATCAAGGCTCTAAGTCATTGATGACTAAGAATTTGAATTCCGGAGCTTGGAGTCGCCCATGAATAGACTCCCGGGGTTGCCCCTCTCCCGTTTTAATGAGGCGCAAGGGTTGGCGTGATATTTGCCGCGACCCCCGAAAGCAGATGACCGTTTTTAAAACGAGCGCCTACATTGAGAACTAAAGGACATCTCTGTGGCGAGCGTTCATGTGAGACCTAAGCCAATTTAATTGGTATTTTTCCTGTTTAGGAACTTTGTTGTCTCACCCCAGCACTCTGGGGATTTTCTTCAGAGCTTATTGTCATCCACTTCGTGTCGCTCAAGTCCGCCTCCCATTTAGGAGAGTGTTATGAAGCGCATGTTATTCAATGCAACGCAACAAGAAGAGTTGCGGGTTGCCATCGTTGATGGTCAAAAATTAATCGATATCGATATTGAAACTGCCGGCCGCGAACAACGCAAAGGCAACATTTATAAAGGTGTCATCACCCGAATTGAGCCGTCTTTGGAGGCCTGCTTCGTCAACTATGGCGAGGAGCGGCACGGTTTTTTACCCTTTAAGGAAGTCGCCAGAACCTACTTTAAGGATGGTGTTGATGTCCGCAATGCGTCGATCAAGGATGCATTGCGCGAAGGTCAAGAAATCATTGTTCAGGTTGAAAAAGAGGAGCGCGGTCAAAAAGGCGCCGCCCTAACCTCCTTTATCTCCCTAGCGGGTCGTTATCTAGTGCTAATGCCAAATAATCCCCGTGGAGGTGGCGTATCCCGCCGCATTGAAGGTGAAGATCGGCAAGAGTTACGCGAAGCCATGGCGCAACTTGAGGTGCCCGATGGAATGAGCATCATTGCCAGAACCGCAGGGATCGGTCGGGATGCCACCGAGTTGCAGTGGGACCTTAATTACCTCATGCAATTGTGGAAAGCGATTGATGAGGCAGCCAAAGGAAACTCCGCACCTTTACTCATTTATTTAGAGTCGAGTCTTGTGATCCGCGCCATTCGTGATTACTTCCAGCCCGATATAGGCGAGATTCTGATTGATACCGATGATATTTATGAGCAAGCCCAGGCATTTATGTCAGTGGTGATGCCAGACAACTTGCCACGGGTGAAGCGCTATCAAGATGATGTCCCTCTTTTCTCACGATTCCAAATTGAGCATCAAATTGAAACCGCCTATTCCAGAACGGTTCCCCTGCCTTCTGGCGGCGCGATCGTGATCGATCACACCGAGGCCTTGGTATCGGTCGATGTGAACTCGGCACGCGCAACGCGTGGGTCGGATATTGAAGAGACCGCAACCCGAACTAATTTGGAAGCGGCCGATGAAATTGCACGGCAAATGCGCCT
>JBBAQJ010000043.1:0-10074 GCA_040400365.1 Polynucleobacter sp.
AGAGCCCGTCATAAGAAAGTCACTGATGCCGCAACTGGCTATCGTGGACGTCGTAAAAACGTATTCCGGATCGCTAAAGAAGCGGTCATGCGCGCTGGGCAATACGCCTATCGCGATCGTCGTAATAAGAAGCGCGTATTCCGTGCTTTATGGATTGCCAGGATCAATGCCGCAGTGCGTGAACACGATATGACCTATAGCGTATTCATGAATGGCATGAAGAAAGCGTCGATCGAACTCGATCGTAAAGTTCTCTCGGATATGGCCGTGTTTGACAAAGACGCATTTGCTGCCTTGGTCACACGTGTCAAATCTGCTGTAGCACACGCTTAAGTTCCTGCAGCCATGGTTTCTCTCGACCAACTTGTCGAGGATGCCAAACGCGATTTCTCCAAAGCCAGCGACCCCGCTGCTTTGGAGGATGCAAAAGCTCGGTATCTCGGTAAATCAGGACTTTTAACTGAGCGCTTAAAGGCGCTTGGTGGGATGTCGCCCGAAGAACGCAAAAGCGCCGGCGCGGAGATCAACCAAGCCAAAACGGCTGTCGAGGATGCCTTAAACGCGCGTCGTCAAGCGTTAGCGGATCAAGTATTAGAGGCTCGACTTGCTGCTGAGGCGATCGATGTCTCGTTACCGGGTCGTGGGCAGGCATTCGGTAGTTTGCATCCCGTGATGCGAACCTGGGAGCGGGTTGAAACCATTTTTCATTCGATTGGTTTTGATGTCGCCGATGGCCCTGAGATTGAAACCGATTGGTTTAATTTCACGGCCCTTAATAGCCCTGAGAATCACCCCGCACGCTCCATGCAAGACACCTTCTATGTCGATGGAAAAGATGCGCAAGGCAAACCACTTTTACTGCGAACGCATACTAGTCCGATCCAGGTGCGTTACGCAAGCGAGCACGTTAAGCGCTATGGTCAGGATCATATGCCGCCAATTAAAGTGATTGCACCGGGCCGGACCTACCGTGTGGATAGCGATGCAACGCATTCGCCGATGTTCCATCAGGTGGAGGGCCTATGGATCGCGAAGGATGTCTCCTTTGCTGATCTGAAAGGCGTTTACACCGATTTCTTGCGTACCTTTTTTGAGACCGACGCCTTACAAGTACGTTTTCGACCATCGTATTTTCCATTTACAGAGCCCTCGGCTGAAATTGATATGGCCTTTGCGAGCGGTAAATTAGCGGGTCGATGGTTGGAGATCTCCGGGGCGGGTCAAGTGCACCCTAATGTATTACGTAATATGGGGATCGATCCTGAGCGGTATATGGGATTTGCCTTTGGATCGGGGCTCGAGCGTCTGACCATGTTGCGATATGGCATCGATGACCTGCGCCTTTTCTTTGATAACGATTTGCGCTTTCTTGCGCAGTTTCCAGCCTAGCTCCTATCATGCAATTTTCTGAATCCTGGTTACGCCAGTTCGTTAATCCACCCATTGATAGTGAGGCGCTGTCGCATGCTTTGACCATGGCTGGTCTTGAGGTCGAGGAGCGGCGCTCACTGGCACCACCATTTACTAAGATTGTGGTTGCTGAAATTATTTCAGCAGAGCAGCATCCCGATGCCGATCGCTTGCGGGTCTGCCGTGTCAATGCAGGACCCAATCATCCTCATTTGCAAATTGTGTGTGGCGCACCGAATGCGCGTGCCGGCATCAAAATTCCCTGCGCATTGGTTGGAGCCGAGTTGCCACCGAGCGAAGTCGCTGGAAAACCATTTCAGATTAAGGTTGGTAAGTTGCGCGGAGTGGAAAGTCATGGGATGTTATGTTCGGGTCGCGAGTTAGGTCTTGGCGAAGATCATGCCGGGATTCTGGAGCTGCCCATTGATGCCCCGGTCGGTGAGGATCTGCGCGAGTACCTGCATTTAGACGACCAGATCTTTACGATCAAGCTAACTCCCAATAAAGCCGATTGCTTATCCATTATCGGTATTGCGAGAGAAGTTGCGGCGATTACAGGAGCCGCTCTTTGTATTCCAAAACGCGATCCGCTTGCATCAACGATCAATGATCGTGTGTCAGTCAACATCATGGATTCAGATCTGTGCGGTCGGTTTGCCGGACGCGTGATTCGGGGGGTGAACGTCAAGGTAGCGACGCCAACCTGGATGAAAGAGCGTCTGGCGAGCGCTGGTCAGCGCAGCATTTCCCCATTGGTGGATATCTCCAACTATGTGATGCTCGAGATCGGTCAGCCTAATCACATTTTCGATCTCGATCAACTAAAGGCCCCGATTGACGTTCGTTGGGGTAAGCCTGGCGAGTCTTTGAAATTACTCAATGAGCAAACGGTAGAAGCCCATTTGGAAGGAATGCGTGTTGGTGTGGTTGCTGATCAAGCAGGCCCCATTAGTCTTGCTGGCATCATGGGCGGCGATCGCACCGCAGTGAGTGATACAACCCAGAACATTTATGTTGAGGCAGCCTTTTGGTGGCCAGCGGCGATTGCGGGGCGCACAAGGCGCTATCACTTTACAACCGATGCAGGCCATCGCTTCGAGCGGGGTGTTGATCCGCAATTACCCATTTCTGCATTGGACTACCTCAGTCAACTCATTGTGGAGATCTGTGGTGGTCAATTGGGTCCAATCGATGATCAAATCACGCATTTGCCAGAACGTAAAGCCGTATCGATGCGCCTAGAGCGCGCTCAGCGTGTGATTGGCATTCCATTGAGCATCGAGCAAGTCAGTGATGTCTTCAAACGCTTAGGTCTGGAGTTTTCTGTTTCAGGGCAAGGCGAGGCTAGTGTGTTTACTGTAAAGGCCCCAAGTTATCGCTTTGATCTGGATATTGAAGAGGATCTCATCGAAGAAGTGGCCTGTTTATATGGATTTGAAAACATTCCGGATCACCCACCCAAAGCGGAGTTGAAGATGAGCGCGCCACTGGAGCGTCAACGACCCGTGCACGTGCTGCGCCACCGCTTGGCGCATGAGGGGTATCAAGAGGTCTTGAACTTTGGATTTATTGATTCCCAGACCGAGATGCAGATGGGGCAGCACAACCCCATTGCCGTATTGAATCCGATTGCAAGTCAATATGGTGTGATGCGTAGTAATTTATGGGGTGGTCTCTTACAGAATCTACGGAGTAATCTAAACCGTGGTGCTGCTCGGGTTCGTATTTTTGAAATCGGTCGGGTATTTGCCAGAGATTCCAGTCAGATGGAGGCCCCTGGTATCGTGGCTGGCTTTGTTCAAACTAAACAAGTAGGTGGCTTAGCCTATGGTTATGCAAACCCCGAACAATGGGGAACACCCAATCGCTTAGTGGATTTCTTTGATGTCAAAGGCGATTTGCAGCGCGTGCTAACTCCTTTGCAGCTCCAGACCAAAGCGGCAGAGCAGGCGCATCCCGCCTTACACCCTGGACGTAGCGCCCGCATTGATTTGTGCGATCAAGCGATTGGCTGGATTGGTGAGTTGCATCCAGCTCTACAGCAAGTCTATGAGCTTAGTTCGGCCCCGGTATTGTTTTCCCTCAATTGGGATGCGATTTGTGATGTGGGCTTACCAGCGCCCAGCGAGATTAGTAAGTTTCCTGCAGTGCAACGCGACCTTGCTGTCGTCGTGGACCAATCCGTTCCAGCGCAAACCTTGCTTGATGTGATGCTGGGACAACACCAACCATTCGTTCGTAAGATTGAGCTCTTTGATGAGTTTCGTCCTCAAAAAGAGAGCGGCTCGATGGCACTTCATGAGAAAAGCCTTGCGTTTCGAGTCACCCTGGTGAATGATCAGGATACACTGCAAGATAAGGAAGTAGAAATCTGTATAACCGCTTTATTGGATGCCTTAAAGAATCAGTGCAAAGCGCGATTGCGTTAGTGCCAATTCAGATTTGCTATATTAGTCAGTAAACCAATTTACTTGAATCAGAAAAGAGTGTCGCTATGACTGCAAATAATCAAACCGTGACCAAAAACGAACTCTCGGAAGCCTTATTTGATCAGGTTGGTCTCAATAAGCGCGAAGCAAAAGACATGATTGATGCCTTTTTTAATCGAATCGGCGAGACCCTAGAATCCGGAGTTGAGGTCAAGATCTCAGGATTTGGTAATTTTCAGTTACGTAATAAAACTGCGCGTCCTGGACGTAATCCAAAGACGGGTGAGATGATCCCGATTGCAGCGCGACGCGTTGTTACTTTTCATGCTAGTCAGAAGCTAAAGGACGCGGTCGAGTCCCATGCTCAGAACCAAAACAGAGCTTGATTCCAAAGCGAACACGGTTTCGCTGCTTCCCCCAATCCCGAGTAAGCGGTATTTCACGATTGGCGAAGTGGGGGAGTTATGCGGGGTAAAGCCGCATGTGTTGCGGTATTGGGAGCAAGAATTCGTTCAGTTACGTCCGCAAAAGCGCCGTGGGAATCGCCGCTATTACCAGCATCATGAGGTGGTATTGATTCGTCAAATTCGTACGCTCTTATATGAAGAGGGATTTACGATCAGTGGCGCAAAAAATCGATTAGATGAAAGTAAATCTACTTTGCGTCTGCGCGAGGAGCTTCAAGAGGTCCTTCAAGTCTTAAGCCGCTGAGATACAATAATTGTTTCGTCGGGGCGTAGCGCAGCCTGGTAGCGTACTTGCATGGGGTGCAAGTGGTCGGAGGTTCAAATCCTCTCGCCCCGACCATCTGCGTTGAGGAAGAAACCATGCATCCATTTCACTTAGCCTTTCCAGTTGATAACTTACAAGACGCTCGCGCGTTTTATGGTGGCTTACTAGGCTGTCCCGAAGGGCGAAGTTCGGATGAATGGATTGATTTCAATTTATTTGGCCATCAAATCGTGGCGCACCTGGCCGACGGTGAGGCAAAAAACGATGTGCACTCCGATGTTGATGGTAAAAAAGTACCCGTTCGCCATTTCGGTATTGTGTTGTCAATGCCCGAGTGGGAAGCGATGGCCGATAAATTAAAAAAGGCCGGTATTGAGTTTGTGATTGAGCCCTATATTCGGTTTAAGGGCGAGGTGGGTGAGCAGGCCACCATGTTTTTCCTAGATCCCTCAGGGAATGCGATTGAGTTTAAGGCCATGGCGCATCCTGACCGCTTGTTTGCCAAATAATGAGTCAGGATTATTTTGGTCTAACCATTCCATTCTTGGATGTCTTGGGCGTGGAGCCCGAGTTTGCCAAGGATGGTCACTCTCGCATTCGCTTAAACCTCCGCCCCGAGCTTCTCAATAGTTTTCATGTGGCGCATGGCGGGGTTGTGATGACCATCCTAGATTTTGCGATGGCCGCAGCTGCGCGTAGCTCGCACGAGCATATCCTCGGGGTGATCACCATTGATATGACCACGAGTTTCTTGAGACCCTCCAAAGGCCTACTGATTGCGGAGGGCAAAGTCTTAAAAGCTGGCAGTACCGTCAATTACTGTGAGGGCAGTATTTTTAATGAGGCAGGGCAGTTGACTGCTAAATCTACCGGTAGCTTCATGCTGCGCCGGGCTAAAAACCAAGCCAACTAAATCAAATTAGTTAATTTAATTATTCAATTAATTATTATATATTTTAGTACTTAATAATCATAAGTATTTGATTAATATAATAAATAACAAATTTAAACCATGAATTGATTATTTACTCTAGGGCGATTAATCCAGCCCATATTAATCATTTATTCAGATATAATTCTTTATTAGTAATAATGAATAATTAAAAAAGATTAATCAATAAACGAGTTATTTCTTCTAAATTTTTTATTTATTACCCCGCACCATTATTTTAATATTCAAGGGAATTATTTAATATGTCATCGTACAAAGAGTTACTTGCGCAGCGTGAGAAATTAGACAGCCAGATCCAGACCTTGATGCAGCGTGAAAAGTCTGAAGGAATTGCTAAGGCCAAAAAGATCATTGATGAATTTGGCTTGACTGCGAGCGACTTATTTGGCCGCAAGGCTGCGGGTGCCGGTAAGCGTGGTCGTCCTGCCAAAAAAGTGGCTTCTAAAAAGCGGGTTGGCAAGAAGCGCGGTAAGGTTGCTCCCAAGTATAAAAATCCTGCAACTGGAGAGACCTGGACCGGACGTGGCAAGGCCCCGAAATGGATTGCAGGGAAGGATCGCAGTAAATTTGCAATTAAGTAAATTAATTCACCTTTACTAAAAAGCCAGTTCAGTGAACTGGCTTTTTCTTTAATCAAACACGGTATTGACTGCTTCGATAAATAATTTCTCCAGTTGCTTATAAGGCTGTTTGTCGGCACTCGCACTATAGGTGATGACATTCGTCTTTTCAGGTAATGCATTGAGCTCTTGAGTAAGTGCTTCCGTATCGCTCGTTTGGGGTTTTAAGTGAACCCCATTCTCTTTGGCCATTTCCAATACACCGGGGTGAAGTTGCACAAAGGCTTCATCTACCAATAGAGGAATGCGACGAGTCTGAATATTCTTACTTAAATAATGGATTAAATGCAGTTGTTCGATTGGCGGGATTAATGAATCCAAATAAATCACATCCGGATAATGCGACACGGCTTGCATGAGGCCCTCAAGGCTATCGAGGGAGTGGATTAGTTCAAAGGGTATAACCCATCCTTGAATCGCTTTTTGCATTTCATCAAGGTTCTCTTGGCGTTTAAAGATCCCCAGGGCGACATGTTGATGGTGTTTGGCGCGTTGCTGCATCCCTACTTTGCGGCGTCGTAGCTGCTGATTGAGGGAGCTGGTGAGGATGCGGCGGTGTCCACCCCGAGTTTTCCAGGCAGTTAACTCGCCGAGCTCCACCATTTTTTGAACGGTTCCAAGTGAGACCTGTAGAACCTTGGCACTCTGTCGAGTGCTCAAGTAGGGCTGATTCAAATTAATCGGTTTCATGCTTTCTCCTTTTGTAAATTGGGATAGAAAGAGCATAAAAATCAATTCAATAGAGATCTGTCAGGCAGGGATGAAATGTGGGTAGGAAATTTCCTATAAAGAGGTAGGGATGGATTGGTTACCCGGTGAGGGATCCCCTAGGACTTTCACTAATTCATTGATCTTGGGGTGTTTTTTCTCTTAACCCATGCTATCCTAATGGTACATAAGGCATTTGCTTTGCGTTCTGCTAATCGGTTAAGCCGTGTCGCAGATGGTTAAAACCACAGTTTTTTTCGGGTTACCCGATGAAAGGTGAGCATCATGATGCAGTCCTATAGGGGTTCCTCATACCTCTTTGGGGGTAATGCCCCCTACGTAGAAGAACTCTACGAGTCATATTTATTAGATCCCACTTCCGTAGCTCAGCATTGGCGCGATTACTTTGATAACGTCGTTCAGGTTCCAGCCGTTGATGGCTCCAATGGGCGCGATATTGCGCACGCCCCAATCGTGGCGTCATTTGCTGAACGCGCAAAGCAAGGCCCCATTAAAACCATTCAGGACTCAGCTGACTCTGAGATGGGTCGTAAACGGGTGGCGGTTCAGCAGCTAATTGCTGCTTATCGTAACGTCGGTAATCGCTGGGCAAATTTAGATCCCCTAAAGCGCACCGAGCGCCCAGATATTCCAGAACTTAATCCATCGTTCTATGGATTTACCGATGGCGATATGGATATCGTCTTCAATACCAGCAATACCTTCTTTGGTAAAAACCAAATGACCTTGCGCGATTTGCTGCAAGCCTTGCGCGAGACCTACTGCGGAACCTTGGGTGCCGAGTTTATGTACATTGCCGACCAAAAAATCAAAAAATGGTGGCAAGAGAAATTAGAGTCGATTCGTTCCACGCCAAAGTTCACCAATGAGCAACGTCGTCAGATCTTGGATCGTTTAACCGCCGCTGAGGGTCTTGAGCGTTACTTACAAGCAAAGTATGTAGGTCAAAAGCGTTTCTCACTCGAGGGTGGTGATAGTTTTATTCCCTCTATGGATGAGTTGATTCAGGGGGCAGGTAAGCGGGGCGTGCAAGAGATTGTGATTGGCATGGCCCATCGTGGCCGCTTAAATGTGTTGGTCAACGTCTTGGGTAAATCACCCAAAGATCTCTTTGCTGAATTCGATCACACAGCCCCAGAGGATTTGCCAGCGGGTGACGTGAAATATCACCAAGGATTCTCGAGCGATATCTCAACCCCTGGCGGTCCAGTGCATCTATCGCTCGCGTTTAATCCATCCCACTTAGAAATTGTGAACCCTGTGGTTGAGGGTTCGGCCCGTGCGCGGATGGAGCGCCGCAATGATCTCCTTGGCAGTCAAGTATTGCCGGTCTTGGTTCATGGCGACGCTGCGATTGCAGGTCAGGGTGTGATGCAAGAGACCTTAGCCCTATCGGAGGTGCGCGGCTATTCCACGGGTGGCACGGTCCATATCGTGATAAATAACCAAATTGGTTTTACAACATCCGACCCTCGTGATTTGCGTTCGAGCCTGTATTGCACCGATATCATGAAAACCATTGACGCACCGGTATTGCATGTCAATGGTGACGATCCGGAAGCAGTGGTACTGGCGACTCAACTTGCTCTTGAGTTCAGAACCCAGTTTAGGAAAGATGTTGCGGTCGATATTATTTGCTTCCGTAAATTAGGTCATAACGAGCAAGATACGCCAGCTATGACCCAACCCTTGATGTACAGCATTACTGGCAAACATCCTGGAACACGTAAGTTGTATGCAGACCGTCTTGAAGCGCAGGGCGTGATCGCCCCAGGGGCTGGTGACGAGATGGTGAAAGCCTATCGTGCCGCGATGGATACTGGCAAGCAAACGCTTGACCCAGTTTTGAGTAATTTCAAAGGAAAGTTTGCGGTTGATTGGTCGCCGTTTTTAAACAAGAAGTGGACCGATCAAGCCGATACCGCCATTCCACTCACTGAGTGGAAACGCTTAGCAGAAAAACTCTCCACCATTCCCGAGGACTTCAAGGCGCACCCCTTGGTTCAAAAGGTCTACGCAGACCGAGCCGCAATGGGTCGCGGTGAAATCAATGTGGACTGGGGTATGGGGGAGGCGATGGCTTTCGCTTCCTTACTCGCGAGTGGTTATCCGATTCGTTTATCGGGTGAAGACAGCGGTCGCGGCACCTTTAGCCATCGTCATTCGGTATTGCATGATCAAAATCGTGAGAAGTGGGATATCGGCACTTATATTCCCCTGCAACATGTTAGCAAGGACCAAGCACCTTTTACGGTCATTGATTCCATCCTCTCCGAAGAGGCGGTTTTGGGCTTTGAATACGGTTATGCGGCGGCTGAGCCCAATACACTCACCATTTGGGAGGCCCAGTTTGGCGATTTCGTCAATGGCGCCCAGGTGGTCATCGATCAGTTCATTGCCTCGGGTGAGGTGAAGTGGGGCCGTGTGAATGGTTTGGTGATGATGCTGCCGCATGGCTATGAAGGTCAGGGTCCAGAGCACTCCTCGGCCCGTCTGGAGCGCTTTATGCAGTTGTGTGCCGATACCAATATGCAAGTGGTTCAGCCTACAACCGCATCGCAAATCTTCCACCTCTTGCGTCGCCAGATGATTCGGCAATTTAGAAAGCCACTCATCATCATGACGCCCAAATCGTTACTGCGTCATAAAGATGCAGCGTCACCGCTCATAGAGTTCACTAAAGGTGAGTTTCAGACGGTGATTCCAGAGCAAGATGATTCGCTCGATCCTAAAAAGGTGGAGCGCTTGATCGTGTGCTCGGGTAAGGTCTACTACGATTTAGTTAAGCAGCGCGCCGATAAGAAAATTGATACGACAGCGATCGTTCGTATTGAGCAGTTGTATCCATTCCCGCATAAGGCGGTCGCAAGCATCATCAAGTCTTACCCCAATCTCACTGAGCTAGTGTGGTGTCAAGACGAGCCACAAAATCAGGGTGCCTGGTTCTTCGTGCAACACAATTTGCTCGAGAACATGGGTGAGGGTATGCGCCTTGGTTATGCCGGTCGACCTGCGTCGGCCTCGCCGGCGGTTGGTTATGCCCATTTGCACCAGAGTCAGCAAAAGGCATTACTCACTGCAGCATTTGCCAAGCTCAAAGGATTTGTGGCCACCAAATAGGTGGTCCAAGCAGAACAGCGATTTAATTTAACTTATTCATAGGACACATCATGGCTTTATTTGACGTAAAGGTTCCACAACT
>JBBAQJ010000044.1:0-6127 GCA_040400365.1 Polynucleobacter sp.
TAAGGTATCTAAATCATGCCCATCGATTGGGCCAAAGTACGTAAACCCGAACTCCTCAAAGATGGTCGATGGTGATACAAAACCCTTGGCATGATCTTCAAGGCGCTTGGCAAACTCCCGTAAGGGCGGCGCCATCGAAGACAGAACCGAATCAATTCCTTTTTTGGTTGCCGAATAAATATTGCCGCTAAGTAAACGTGCCAAGTAGCGATTAAGCGCCCCAACCGCTGGCGAAATTGACATGTCGTTGTCATTCAGAATCACCACGAGCGGCATGTTCTCATAGACACCTGCATTGTTCATGGCCTCAAAGGCCATGCCTGCACTCATGGCGCCATCGCCGATCACGGCAACTGCAACCCGATCCTCGCCCTTAGTTTGCGCAGCGCGTGCCATTCCCATCGCCGCAGAGATACTGGTGGATGAATGGGCCGTACCAAAGGTGTCGTACTCACTCTCAGAGCGTCTTGGAAATCCAGAGAGCCCACCAAATTGCCGCAGGGAATGCATTTGATCGCGCCGTCCAGTCAAAATCTTATGTGGGTAACTTTGATGGCCCACATCCCACACGATCCGATCGTGCGGTGTATCAAATACATAATGAAGTGCAATCGATAACTCAACCGTACCTAAATTGGAAGACAAGTGCCCGCCCGTTTTCGATACGGAGTCCACGATGTATTGCCGCAGCTCATCAGCTAAGGCTGGTAACTCTTCACGCGTCAATTTGCGCAAGTCGCGCGGGTCATTCATCGAGTGCAACATACTATTTTTTGCGATCGACAACCAAATGAGCCAAATGGCGCAAGGCGTCTGCCTGTGGCCCAAACTCATTGAGGCTGTCTAACGCTCTCCCCTTTAATTCTGTAGCTAGTTTGTTCGCATAGTCTAAACCCTTCAGGGTCACATAGGTAGGCTTGTCTTGCGCCGCATCCTTGCCCGCTGTTTTCCCAAGCGTCGCGCTATCAGCGGTGGCATCCAAAATATCGTCCACCACCTGAAACGCCAAGCCAAGAGCTTTGGCATAGGTATTCAGTAAAACCATGGAAGCCGGTGGTAATTGAGCAGCGATTCCACCCAGCTGGACGGCGCAAATTAGAAGAGCGCCTGTTTTCATGGCGTGCATTTCTTCCAAAGCTGGCAAATCCATCTTCTTGCCCACATTTTGTAGATCAATCGCTTGACCACCTGCCATGCCTTTTGAGCCCGAGGCATGCGCCAATGATTCGATCATGCGTAACTGGGCAAGACTAATCTGAGGATCCACGCTAATTGGATGAGAAAGAACTTCAAAGGCACGGGTTTGCAAGGCATCCCCCACCAGCAATGCAGTTGCTTCATCAAAGGCTTTATGCACCGTGGGACGTCCACGGCGCAAATCATCATCGTCCATGCATGGCAAATCATCGTGCACGAGTGAATAGGTATGAATCATCTCAATCGCACTGGCAGCACGATTGACCAGCGACACATCCACACGATCAACGGATCCCAATTCACTTGCAGCAAATACTAATAAGGGACGAATTCGTTTGCCACCACCAAGAACGGCATAGCGCATCGCGGTATGCAAATGCTGCGGCACTACCGTATCCGGATCAAGGTACTGAAGGAGCGCGCTTTCTGCTCGCTGCGATTGGGAGGCCAACCATGCCTCAAATGAAAATGAGTTCATCGATGCAGCGTTAATTGACTTAACTCTCGATCACTTTGACTTGTTGCTCAACCTGAGCCAAAACACCCTGACAGTGTTTGAGTAAAGCAGCGCCCCGCTGATAGGCGGCCAAGGTCTCCTCTAGGGATAGCTTGCCGGACTCCATCGCCATCACCAAGGACTCCAGCTCCTTGAGGGCTGCCTCATAGCGCATTTGGGGGTCAATGGTGGATTCGGGCGAAGCCGAGGTGGTTTTCTTACTTGCCATTTCGTCATCTTAATACTGAATTCAATTCAAGCTAATTTGCGGGTTTATTGAGGTTTTCGTCTTTTTGATAAAAGTCACAGGCAGATTTTTGCCCCATGGGTATAATCCTTCTTCCTTTCCAATATCGACATGTCGATGGTTGGATTGGTTGTTCCGCTTAGCTTCGGCTGACTTTTTCGGGGGTGGGGAGAATGACTAATCTGGCTACCGCGCAATTTCTTGCGCCGTCCAATTTACAACTGCCGGTTTCGGCATATTTTGACGTTGATTTATTTCAACGGGAGCTGCAATTGCTATTTCAGCAAGGGCCTTGCTACGTCGGCCATGAACTGATGGTTCCAGAAACTGGTTCGTATCGAACCCTGCTTGCTGAAAATGAGGGGCGCATCCTAGTTCGCAATCACCTAGGTCCAAACGGTATTGAGCTCTTATCCAATGTCTGCCGCCATCGTCAAGCCTTGATGCTCAATGGTAGCGGCAAGGTCGATACTATTGTGTGCCCTTTGCATCGCTGGACCTATGACTTAGAGGGTCAGTTGCTAGGTGCTCCGCATTTTGGTGATAAGCCTTGTTTGAATCTTGGTAAATCACCTCTACAAAACTGGCAGGGTCTATTGTTTGAGGGTCCCAGGGATGTTCAAGCCGACCTCGGAAAGCTGTCTGTGGGTCGTGATTTGGATTTCTCGGGTTATATGCTCGACCATGTCGAGGTGCACGAGTGCAATTACAACTGGAAGACCTTTATTGAGGTGTATCTCGAGGACTATCATGTAGTCCCTTTTCATCCGGGGCTTGGTAAGTTTGTGTCGTGCGATGATTTACGCTGGGAGTTTGGTGACTGGCACAGCGTCCAGACCGTCGGCATTCATAAAGAACTAAGTAAGCCCGGCACACCCACCTACCGCGCCTGGCATGATGCGGTTTTACGTCATCACCAAGGTCAGATGCCAAAACATGGCGCCATCTGGCTGACCTACTACCCCAATGTGATGGTCGAGTGGTATCCAGGCGTGCTCTGCATTTCAACGCTGCATCCGATTGCCCCAAATAAGACCCGCAACATCGTGGAGTTCTATTACCCCGAGGAAATTACTCTTTTTGAGCGGGAGTTTATCGAGGCTGAGCGCGCAGCGTATATGGAAACCTGCATTGAGGATGACGAAATTGCTGAGCGTATGGATGCAGGTCGTGCGGCACTACTCGCTCGCGGTCAGAACGAAGTGGGTCCTTATCAAAGCCCCATGGAAGATGGTATGCAACACTTCCACGAATGGTATCGTCGTGAAATGAACTACTAATTGATCTTCACCCAGGAGGCCACATGAATCCCATCATTACCGCAAATCAACTGGAAGAACTCATCAATGAAGGTAGTGATGTCTTGATTTGTGACTGCCGTTTTGATCTCACCAACGCCAACGCCGGCTATGCAATGTACAAAAATGCCCACATCACTGGCGCCATTTATGTCAATGTCGATAAAGATTTATCAGGCCCCAAAACGGGGAAGAATGGTCGGCATCCACTCCCAAGCCCTGAGACTTGGGCAAAAACCCGTCAACGTCTTGGGATTGCCAATCACACCCATGTGGTTGCCTACGATAGCCATGGTGGCACCTTTGCAAGCCGCTTATGGTGGATGCTGCGCTCAATTGGCCATGCCTCGGTTCAAGTACTTGATGGCGGCTTAGATGCCTGGAACGGCAGTATTGGTCATACAGGTCGTGAGCCCACTCCATTAACCACTTCGCCAGAGGCTTATCCCTACCAGGGCGTGGTCACGATTGATGAGATGGAGCAAAACGTCCAAGCCGATGCTCGCAAAATGGTGATTGATGCGCGCACTGCCGATCGCTTTCGCGGCGAGAACGAAACTTTAGACCCGGTCGGTGGTCATATTCCCGGAGCGACCAATCGCTGCTTTAAGGAGAATTTGGTCTCGGGTAAATTTAAATCACCAGAGCAACTCTATAAAGAATTTGTTCTCCTCATTGGTCAGCAAAAACCAGGAACGATTATTCATTCGTGTGGGTCTGGGGTTAGTGCTTGCCATAATCTGTTAGCGATGGAAGCAGCGGGCCTCAGTGGCTCACGCTTACATGTGGGCAGTTGGAGTGAGTGGTGTTCGGATCCAAGTCGTCCGATCGAGCGATAAAACGAGTTCGTACTCTTTTAAATTAGTGGTTGTGGTCGGTCAGTAAAACCACAATCCCGACCCCGATTGCAATCAATATGATTTGGCGTAGTGACTCCTGCCAATGGGGTCGCCGATGCATCTGCGGAATTAAATCACTCACCGCGATGTAAATAAAGCTGCTCGATGCAATCACCAACAAATAGGGCATCACTTGGGTAGCGCGCTCTAAAAAGTAATACGCCAGCACCCCGCCAACCACTGCCATCAAACCGCTAATTCCGTTGTATAGCAATGCGCGTGCCCGAGAAAAGCCCGCATTGAGAAGCACGATGAAGTCTCCAATCTCTTGGGGGATCTCATGCGCAATGATGGCTAAGGCAGTAAAGATACCGATTTGCACATCCACCATAAAAGCGGCAGCAATCAATACGCCATCCACAAAATTGTGAATGCTGTCACCCACCAAAATCATCCAACCACTACTACCGGCCTCCTCCTTATCGTGGCCGTGGTGATGGTCATGCCCATCGCCTTCGTGGTGATGGCTGTGACGAAGGAGTGCGATTTTCTCGAGGAGAAAAAACCCCAGTAATCCAGCGAGCAGAGTTGCAAATAGGTAGTGGGCCTGCGCACCTGGGATCTCAAAGGCCTCAGGCAAAGAATGCAAAAAAGCGGTGGCCAACAAAATACCCACCGAGAGGCTCACCATGTGGTTCACAATCTTGGCCAGCAGGGTTAAGGACAGGCTTGCAGCAGCGAGCACACTCGCAAGCCCTGCGCCTGCGGTGACCAAAACAATCATTTGAAGTGTGCTCAAACCCACAGGCAATCCGCTCGATTCAATCGATTTTTAAGAAACGCCGTACTGCTTAAACCACGCTAAGCACTTGTCCCAACCATCTTTTGCGGGACCCTCGCGGTAGGTATTGCGATAGTCCGCATGAAAGGCGTGAGGTGCATCTGGATAGATCTCGAACTTGGAGGCTTTCGCCGCGGGATTGGAGCTTGCTTTGGCAAGTGCAGCTTTCATCTGTTCCACCGTGTCGAGTGGAATGCCGGTATCGGCTGAACCATAAAGACCCAATACCGGGGCTTTGAGATCGGCTACAATCTCAACCGGCTGTCTGGGGTTATTAGCGGTTTTATCACCCACCAGACGCCCATACCAAGCCACACCCGCTTTCACCTCGGGCAGAGTTGCAGAGAGCCAAGTGATGCGCCCACCCCAGCAAAATCCGGTGACGCCGACTTTTTTAAGATCGCCGCCATTTTTACCGGCCCATGCAATAGCAGCCTTTAGATCACCCAACACTTGAGCATCGGGGGTCTTGGCCACAATATTGCTCTGAATCTCGGCAATGGTTCCAAAGGTATTAGGATCGCCTGCGCGAGTAAAGAACTCTGGAGCAATCGCCAGATAACCCAACTTTGCAAAGCGCCGAGTGGTGTCAGCGATGTACTCATGCACACCAAAAATCTCACTCACCACAATCACGATAGGTAATGGGCCGCTCGCTTTCTCAGGGCGCGAGATATAGGCCGGCATATTAAACGTCCCAACTAGAATATCCTGCTCACCCGCTTTGATGCCAGTAAAGTCTGTTTTAATCGCTTGGGCCACAACTGGGTCTGAGGCGGCTACAAACCCAATCCCCAAGGCTCCGGCAGTGACTGTTGCGGTTGAGGCTTTCAGTGAGGTCTTCATGAAATCACGTCGACCTGAATCATTTTGCTTATGATCATTACTCATCGTCTTGTCTCCTAGTTTGATTTCAACAACGCGTGCGCTAATGCGCTTCTTCCCAATTATCGCCAACTCCGATACTCACAATCAGAGGCACCTTCAGTTCAGCAATCGATCCCATCAGTTGAGGTAGAGATGATTTTAGATGTTCAAGCTCGTCAGGCGGGGCCTCAAAGACAAGCTCATCATGCACTTGTAAAAGCATGCGGGTCTTCAGTTGCTCTTGTTCTAGCCAATTTTGCACCGCGACCATCGCCAACTTAATAAGATCGGCTGCCGTTCCTTGCCTTGGCGCATTAATTGCTGCGCGCTCGGCGCCCTGCC
>JBBAQJ010000044.1:6137-10052 GCA_040400365.1 Polynucleobacter sp.
TTTGATATCCGGCAACCATAAACGTCGCCCAAATACGGTTTCTACATACCCATTGGTGCGAGCCTCTTCTCGAGTTCTCTCCATATACTGAGCAACGCCTGGGTAACGCTCAAAATATTTAGCAATGTACTGCTGAGCAGCAGCACGCTCAATCTTTAAATTACCCGCTAACCCATAAGCGCTCATGCCATAGATCAGACCAAAGTTAATCACTTTGGCATAACGCCGTTGCTCCGAACTTACTTGCTCCAGTGGAATCGCAAAGATCTCAGCCGCAGTCGCTTGATGAATATCCTTGCCAGCCTTAAACGCAGCTAATAAGTTTTCATCCTCGGCAATGTGCGCCATGATGCGCAGCTCAATTTGAGAGTAATCGGCCGAAACCAAGCGATAGCCTGCTTGGGGAACAAAGGCCTCCCGAATCCGACGACCTTCTTCGGTGCGTACTGGAATATTTTGTAAATTAGGATCGTTTGACGCTAGGCGCCCCGTGACCGCAACGGCCTGGGCGTAATTGGTATGCACACGCCCTGTTTTGGGATTGATCATGCGCGGCAGTTTCTCAATATACGTTGACATGAGCTTTGCCAAGCTGCGGTAATCCAAAATCCGCGCAGGCAAGGGAAAATCCTCGGCTAGTTTTTGTAAGACCTCTTCGTCGGTGGATGGCGCTCCCGATGGGGTTTTTTTAACTACGGGGAGTTGCAGTTGCCCAAACAGAATTTCACCGATCTGCTTAGGCGATTGGATATTAAATGGCTGACCAGCGAGTTGATGGATCTCCTTTTCGAGGACGAGGAGTTTTTTTCCGACCTCCTGCCCCTGAATCGCCAACTTCTCACGATCAATCGTGATGCCATTATTTTCCATGATGCCCAAAACGCGCATCGCTGGCATTTCAATCTGCTCATACACGTACCGCAAACTGGGCATGCGTTCCAATTGTGGCCATAAATGGTGATGAAGGCGTAGGGTGATGTCGGCATCTTCAGCGGCATACTCGGTCGCAGTTTTGAGATCCACCTGATCAAAGCCAATTTGATGCGCTCCTTTACCGCAGACTTCTTCATACTGAATAGTCTTGATTCCCAAATGGCGCTGGGCTAAGTTGTCCATGCTGTGACCGAGGTGCGACTCCAATACATAGGACTCGAGTAAGGTATCGTGCTCGACACCTTGCACCTGAATTTGATAATTACCAAACACGTGCATATCGTATTTAAGGTTCTGACCCAATTTCTTCGCAAGCGGATTTTCAAGCCAGGGCTTTAGTTGCGCGAGTACCCAATCACGCTCCAACTGCTCTTCGCCCGTACGGTGTGCAACTGGGATGTAACAGGCTTTACCCTCTTCAACCGATAAGGAAATCCCCACTAACTCGGCTTGTAAGGCATCTAGGCTCGTGGTCTCGGTATCGATGCAGGTTAGTGTGGCATGTTCAATTTTCTGCAGCCATTGTTCAAACACTTCTTGAGTTGTCACGCATTCGTAATCTCGGACAATCACGGCTTGAGACTGGAGTTGAGGCTGAGGCTGAGTCTCTTGTGGAGAGGGGTCGGATTGATTTAATGCACTCTGTGAAATCGGGGCAGGTGTGCCCTTATTCGTATCTAATTCTTTTAGCCATGACTTAAACGCATAGCGCTCAAAGAGTGTCCTCAATTGGGTTGGGTCTTCTGGCTTAGCGTGCAAATCATGTAAGGAGCCAATGTGTGGATTGAGATCGCAATCGAGTTTTACGGTGAGCAACTCTCTGGCCTTCGGTAGCCAATCAAGACTCGCTCGTAAGTTATCACCTACCACTCCTTTAATTTCACTCGCGTGGGCGATGAGTTGATCCAAATCACCATACTCAGCCAACCATTTGTTTGCGGTTTTAGGCCCTGCTTTATGAACCCCTGGAACGTTATCGACGCTATCACCAATAATGGCCAGGTAATCCACAATACGCTCCGGCGGCACACCAAATTTGGCCACCACACCCGTGCGGTCCAATTTCTCATTGGTCATGGTGTTGACTAAGGTCACCCTGTCATTCACGAGTTGTGCAAGGTCTTTATCACCGGTGGAGATCACAGTTGACCAGCCCATCTCAGCGGCTTGGCGGGCCAACGTGCCAATCACATCATCGGCCTCAACACCCGAGATCATGAGAACTGGCCATCCGAGCGCCTTCACCACCTCATGAATTGGCTCGATTTGAGCTACCAGATCCTCAGGCATGGGCGATCGATGCGCCTTGTACTCGGGATATAAATCCTCTCGGAAGGTCTTGCCCTTGGCATCAAACACGCAAGCAATATGATCAGCACCAATTTCCGCACGGGCGCGTCGCATCATATTGACCATGCCATAAATTGCCCCGGTTGGCTCCCCAGCGCTGTTTCGTAAATCGGGCATGGCGTGGAAGGCCCGGTAGAGGTAGCTTGAGCCGTCGACAAGGAGTAATTGGTGTGCTGACATGCCTCAATCGTACAATTTAGTTGATGGGGTCCGTAAAACCCCTGATTTTGCTTGATCGGCGCAACGGTGGGGCAAATCCTAGTTTCTTAGGATAATAGGCAGCATTCTTTGGTAATAAACAAATGACAATATTCCTTAATTTACTCACCAAGACCAAACCGCTGATGAGTCGCTATGCATTCGTCATATTTTCTGCCGCACTCCTATCGCATGGCGTGTTTGCTCAATCATCGGGCACCCAAGCGTTAAGCAAAGAAGATCTGAATCAAATCAATAATCAGCCATTAGCGCCGTCATCCAGAAATCCTGCGGGTCTTGGTGTGAAGGAAGAACGCAAACCCAGCTTTGAATACACCGATCCCTCTGGTACTCAGATCCGCGAATACCGGGACAGTAATTTACCCACTGAGATTGAAGTGAAATCCGCCTTTGGTACCTATGAGATGTCACCACCGCAAACGGTATTTCCAGCGGGTGGGATGTCATCGGATAATTTAATTAGCGTTCCGAGTATTCGGATTCCAATTAAATAATCCTACGCATGGCGGTCTATACCTCCCTCACCCTTGACGAGATCGCCCCTCGGATTGCGAGTGAATTTACGATTGGCAATGCTATCGAACTCAAAGGTATTCATGGTGGGATTGAGAACTCTAATTTCTTTCTCGATTGCCAAACATCCGAAGTCAGTCACTTCGTTCTAACAATTTTTGAGCGCTTGAATGCTGCGCAGCTCCCCTATTACTTGGAGTTGATGCTTCATCTTGCCAATCAAGGCATCTCGGTTCCCAAGCCGATTATCAATCGTGCTGGACAGTTATGGTTTGAGATTAAAGGCAAACCGGCGGCGATTGTCACCAAACTCTCCGGTCAATCGGAACTCACTCCGCAGGGCGAGCATTGTGACGCGGTTGGTAGAGAGCTAGCCAAGATGCATTTAGTTGGACAATCGTTTGCGCTATCCCAACCCAATTTACGAAGTCTCTCCTGGTGGCAAGAGACCGTTCCTGTGATCGTGCCACACCTCAATGCCTCTCAAAAAGAATTACTTCTCTCGGAGATGCAATTTCAGGAGGCATTTTTTCAGTCGTCGGTATACCAGTCTCTTCCTGCAGGTCCCTGCCATTGCGATCTCTTTCGGGACAACGTTCTTTTTACATCGCACAATGGTCAAGAATCCTTGGGTGGTTTTTTTGATTTCTACTTTGCTGGCAATGACAAATGGTTATTTGATTTAGCTGTCACTGCCAATGATTGGTGTCTTGAAGAACCGTTTACCAATGGCTCAGGCGCTCTCAATCGTGAGCGTTTACACGCCTTATTAGCCTCCTATATGGCAGTGCGCTCACTCACCGATGGCGAAGAGGAATCCTGGAGTGCCATGTTACGCGCGGCAGCCTTGCGATTTTGGATCTCCCGGTTGTGGGATTTTTATCTACCCCGCAATGCACA
>JBBAQJ010000045.1:0-9850 GCA_040400365.1 Polynucleobacter sp.
GATCACGGCTGGTCAGGCGTCGAATCTTGACACTCATGGCTGCCAAATACTCAGGATCTTTTGCAATTGAGCGCGCTTACGCTTAAACGATGCTTGGTTCACGATTAGACGCGCACTGATATCGGTAATGGATTCCACTTCCACTAAGTGATTGGCACGCAAGGTGTTGCCAGTCGATACCAAATCCACAATCGCATCGGCTAAGCCCACTAAGGGAGCCAACTCCATCGATCCATATAAATGAATCGTATCGATATGCACGCCTTTATTAGCAAAGTGCTCACGCGCACAGTTGACATACTTAGTGGCCACCCGCAAACGAGAGCCCTGGCGTACCGCCGCCGCATAATCAAACCCGTTTTTGACGGCCACCGCCATCCGACAGCGCGCGATTCCTAAATCGATCGGAATATATAAACCGTCACTGCCTTTTTCTAAAAGAACGTCTTGACCCGCCACCCCAAAATCAGCGGCACCAAATTGCACATAGGTGGGCACGTCCGATGCGCGCACAATAATGATTTGCACTTCCGGATTGGAGGTCGGAATAATTAACTTACGGGATTGCTCAGGATCTTCGAGCGGACGAATACCAGCCTTTGCTAAAACAGGGGCGGTTTCTTCAAAGATACGTCCTTTGGACAAGGCTAAAGTCAACATAATGACCCATTATTTCATGCGGCGGATGTTTGCGCCAAGTTGGGTTAATTTCTGCTCCATACGATCGTAACCACGATCGAGGTGATAGATCCGATCGACCTGGGTCTCACCCTGAGCCGCCAAGCCAGCAATCACCAGGCTTGCAGAGGCGCGCAGATCGGTCGCCATCACCGTTGCACCGGAGAGCTTATCAACGCCCTCCACCATCGCAGTATTGCCCTCAATCGAGATATCGGCTCCTAAACGATTGAGCTCTTGCACATGCATAAAGCGGTTCTCAAAAATGGTCTCGGTGATGCGTGAGCTTCCCCCGGCAATTGCATTGAGCGCCATAAACTGCGCTTGCATATCGGTTGGAAAGGCCGGGTACTCGGAGGTCCGAAAGCTCACGGGCTTTGGACGACTACTCATCGATGCAGAAATCCAATCCGCACCTTTTTTCATTTTGAGACCCGCCTCTTTGAGTTTCACCAAGACTGCATCCAAAGTATCGGGTCGGCAGTTTTTGAGAACAATCTCGCCACCGGTGGCCGCTACCGCACATAAGAAGGTACCGGTCTCAATACGATCCGCAATCACATGATGGCTTGCTCCATGTAAGGTGGGAACCCCCTCGATCACGAGGCGATCACTGCCAATGCCACTGATCTTCGCACCCATTTTGACCAAGAGCTCCGCCAAATCACCGACCTCGGGTTCACGCGCCGCGTTTTCTAAAATCGTTGTTCCCTCTGCAAGGCAAGCCGCCATTAAAAGATTTTCGGTACCGGTCACGGTAATCATGTCAGTCAGGATCGCGTTGCCCTGTAAGCGAGTGTTTGGCTCCGCAATCTTCGCAACAATAAAACCCTTACGAATTTGGATGCTCGCCCCCATGGCTTTAAGGCCTTTAATGTGTTGATCCACGGGTCGCGCACCAATTGCACAGCCGCCGGGTAGTGATACGGTTGCACGCCCCATCCGTGCCAAGAGTGGGCCCAATACCAAAATCGATGCCCGCATCGTTTTTACTAACTCATAGGGTGCCTCAGGACTTGAAATCGTTGCGGCTCGCAAAATCAAATGGCTACGATCGTTCGGATTCGGAAACTCTAGAGTGACGCCCATTTGTTGTAAGAGCTTTAACATCGTGCGCACATCTTGCAAATTAGGCACATTGAAAAGCTCGACCGGGTCAGCCGTTAATAAGCTTGCGCACAAAATAGGTAAAGCGGCATTCTTAGCCCCCGCAATATTGACCTCGCCCTTAAGGGGGGCTCCCCCTGTCATCACTAATTTATCCATACCTGATCTGAAGTAATTTATTGAGCCGCAAACTCATCGGGTGTAAAGGCTTTTATCGAGAGCGCATGAATCTCGGCCTTCATTCGATTACCCAAGGCTGCATAGACCAACTGATGGCGCTGCACCAAGCGCTTACCTGCAAACTCGGGGCTCACAATGGTGGCATAAAAATGTTGTCCATCGCCCTCGACCTCTAAATGCGTACAGGAAAGCTTCTCACTGATATAGTTTTTCACTTGCTCAGGGGTAGGAAACATTGCAATCCTTCATTAGTGGCGTAATTTATAACCCGATTGTAGTAAACGCAGAGCCAATCCTGAAACAACCAAGAAAAACGTAGTCACAATTGCAAGGCTTAGCCAGGGCGAAACATCGGAGACCCCAAAAAATCCATAGCGAAAGCCATCAATCATGTAAAAGAATGGATTGAGATGCGAAATAAACTGCCAAATTTCTGGCAAAGAGTGGATGGAGTAAAACACTCCGGAGAGCATGGTGGCAGGCATGATCAAAAAGTTCTGAAAGGCAGCCAACTGATCAAACTTATCGGCCCAAATGCCCGCAATCAGTCCCAAGCCGCCCAAGATCGCGGCCCCCATGAATGCAAATAACACAATCCAAACGGGGTTTTGCATGGCAGGAACATCAAACAAGAGGGTAATGAGTAAAACGCCCAGACCCACTACGACCCCCCGAAATACCGCAGCCAGCACATAGGCTGAATAAAACTCAAGGTGCGTGAGTGGCGCGAGTAAAACAAATACTAAATTACCAGTAATCTTCGACTGAATTAAAGAAGATGAGGTATTTGCAAAGGCGTTTTGTAAGACGCTCATCATCACTAAACCCGGAATTAAAAATGCCGTATAGGTTAATTTGTCATACACCACCAAACGACCTTCCAAAACATGCCCAAAAATCATGAGGTACAGCACAGCGGTCAACACAGGTGCGGCAACCGTTTGAAAGGCAACCTTATAAAAACGCTTTATCTCTTTACGCAGCAGGGTTGGAAAACCACTACCGTATTCAAATGGAGTTGGCATGACGACTACTCTCCCGCCATGATCTGAATAAATACATCCTCAAGATCAACCTCTTGACCCGCTTGCGCTTTGTGCGCTCCATAGCGTGCGAGTAGATTTTGGGTGGTATCCAAAGCCACAACTTGACCAGATTTGAGCATCGCAATCCGACCACATAAACTTTCAGCCTCTTCCAAATAGTGCGTAGTTAGCAAAATGGTGTGACCATCTTGGTTAAGACGACTAATAAATTTCCAGAGGGACTGGCGCAGCTCGACATCCACCCCAGCGGTTGGCTCATCTAACACAATCACAGGCGGACGATGAACTAGGGCTTGCGCTACCAGAACGCGACGCTTCATGCCCCCAGAGAGCGAACGCATATTACTGTTCGCTTTACTGGTTAAATCGAGGTGCGTCATGATCTCATCGATCCAATCGTCATTGTTCCGAATCCCAAAGTAACCCGATTGGAATCGTAGGGTCTCACGTACTGTAAAAAAAGGATCAAATACCAGCTCTTGAGGAACCACACCCAGTAAACGGCGCGCCTCAATAAAGTTGGTTTGCACATTCGTGCCCATAATGAATGCGCGACCAGAATCAGGTCGACACAAGCCGGCCAAAATAGTAATGAGAGTGGTCTTACCGGCACCGTTGGGGCCAAGCAATCCAAAAAACTCGCCCTCTTTGATATCTAAGGAAACATTCTTGAGAGCTTGCAATGATCCATAGGATTTACTTAAATGCTCGACTAAAACTGCGGACTGCATAAATTATTGAAGTCCTAAAAGATCAGTCACTCCATATACACCAGCAAGCACTTTTAGCTTCGCAGGTGGATTTAAAACCACCAAGGATTGATTGCACTCTTGGAGCTGGCGGCGCCATGCGAGCAAAACCGCCAGGACACTTGAGTCAAAATCAGAGAGAGCAGAACAATCTACCCGACCAGTCTGTGCCAAAGTAATACTGCCTTGCTTGGTAATTTCCCCGGCATTCGCCTGGGTCACTTGGTGTGGTAAAGCAAAACTCATACTTACTTCTTGCCTGCCAACATCGCATTGCGTTCTTGCAAAAACTTAATCAGGCCTTCGACGCCGTTTTGGCTAATTTGATTGGTAAATTGATTGCGATATGCCTCAATTAACCACGCGCCCATGATATTGATGTCGTAGACTTTCCAGCCATCGTTGGTTTTCTCAAGGCGATAGTCCAAGGGAATGGGATCCGATTTACCAATCACGACAGTACGCACAATCACATCCGTGTCGCTCGGATTGGCACGAAAAGGTTTGTATTGAACCGTTTGATCGCGTAACTGACTCAGCGCTCCTGAATAGGTCCGAATCAATAAGGACTTGAACTCGGCAATCAGTTGGGTTTGCTGCTCAGGGCTTGCCTTACTCCAATTTCTTCCCATGGCTAATTGTGTAGTCCTGCGCATATCAGTGTAGGGAACAATTTTCTTTTCCACTAAATCCACGACGCGTGGAATATTGCCTTTCTGGATTTCAGGATCAGCTTTCACGGAGGCCATCACATCAGCCACAATCATTTTGATGAGGCCATCGGGTGTATTGGTGTCTGGAACATTTTGGGCGCTGGCAATCCCAATCGCGCTTGAAAGCAAAAAGGCAAGAATCGTTCGAAAGGCTGTTTTCACGATAAACCGATTAAAAAAATAAAGAACTAATTTTAGTCTCTTTGAACCATTTACTCGTAGGGGTTCTCATAAACCGGGGCAGGAGGCTCCTTGCCCTCTTTGGCCTGATCAATTTGATACTGACGCCTCTGAATATACGCATCACGCGTAAAGCTGTACTTATCAATCGCCGCACCCTCGAGAAGATCGCCTGCCTCGTAGTAGTTATTGCGGGCATTGACAATCCGCAGCCCCGTCAAACTATTACGCAACGCTACATCGGGTAAGAGACGGAAAAGGTAATCGGTCTCTAAATCCACCGCGGTACCAAAGGTATCGCGCACATTACTGGGGCCAAAGATTGGTAAAACCACATAAGGGCCTGCAGGTACACCCCAAACACCGAAGGTTTGCCCAAAATCCGCTTTATGTTTTTCTAGGCCGCCCGGGGTGGCCATATCAATAAATCCACCTAATCCAAAAATCGTATTCACGACCACCCGCATTAGATCGCTAAAAGCCATGCTGACATTGCCTTGCAATAAATTATTCACTGAGGTGTAGATATCGCGGTAGTTACCAAAAAAGTTATCAATCCCTTGCTGCGCTGGCTTTGGCAGAATGAATCGATAGCCTTTGGTGATGGGCTTTAATAAATAATCGTCTAATCCTTCATTAAAGGAAAAAACCGAGCGATTAAAAGACTCCCATGGATCATGCGGCGATGGCTCGCTGCCCGCCGGGATACTTGCGCAACCGATGATGCACAGGCTCAGGAAGGTAATACATAGGCGCTTTAACACAATCACAGTCGGTCTTATTTCTTAAATAATGAGGTTATTTGGTACCCGACTTGGTATCGCCTTTGTCCTGCCCCGTATCCGCTGCCTTGTTATACAAGAACTGACTAATCAGATTTTCTAAAACAATGGCGGATTGGGTTTGGGTAATTTTGCCGCCATCGGCGAGCATTTGCTCATCACCGCCCGCTTCCAGGCCAACATATTGCTCGCCCAACAATCCCGAGGTTAATATTTTGGCCGAAGAATCTTTGGGGAACTGATACGACTTTTCAATCGTCATTGTCACCGTGGCTTGATAGGTTGTGTCATCAAACTGAATACTTGAAATACGGCCGACCACAACGCCTGCACTTTTTACCGGTGCGCGGGGCTTTAAGCCGCCAATATTGTCAAAGCGGGCCGAGACCGTATACGTTGGTGCAAATGACACAGCGCTCATATTGCCCACCTTAAGCGCCAGGAAAAGCATGGCCAACATGCCGATCGTTACGAATAATCCAACCCAAATATCAATCGCACTTTTTTTCATAAGAATCCTAGTTTATTCCGATCTTGGCCTACGCTTTAGTTGGAGAACATCATGGCGGTTAATAAAAAATCCAAAGCTAACACTGCTAAGGATGAAAGGACTACGGTTCTCGTGGTTGCTTGCGATACTCCTTCTGGAGTAGGCTTTGACTCATACCCCTGATAGAGAGCAATAAATGTCACGGCCACACCAAAGACAACGCTTTTAATAAAGCCATTGGCAATATCGTCAAATAAATCAACGCCACCCTGCATTTGGGACCAGAATGCACCGCTATCGACCCCAATCAGTGGCACGCCCACTAGATACCCGCCTAAAACACCGACAGCAGTAAAAATGGTGGCCAAAATTGGCATCGCAATAATGCCGGCCCACAAACGAGGAGCAATTACACGACGCAAGGGATCAACCGCCATCATCTCCATAGCGGATAACTGCTCCCCAGCCTTCATAAGACCAATCTCGGCGGTGAGCGAGGTGCCAGCACGACCCGCAAATAATAAAGCGGTAATCACAGGGCCTAGTTCACGGGTTAAGGACAAAGCTACCAATAAACCAAGAGCCTGCTCGGAACCATAACGCGTTAAGGTGTAATAGCCTTGTAAGCCCAATACAAAACCAACAAATAAGCCTGATACCGTAATAATCACAAACGAATAATTACCGACGAATAAAATTTGGTCCGATACTAGACGCGGTCTCTTAAATAGCGCTCCAGAACGCATCAGTACCAAGAAAAACATACGGGCAGCATATCCAAGGCCCGTAATATTTTTACGAATAAAAAACCCGAGATCCCCCAATGCATTCGCAATTGGATTTGATTTAGAGCTTGGTTCGAGATTCATTAACGATGTAATCCAAAATCACTTGCTAAATCTGGACCTGGATAATTAAACGGCACCGGGCCCTCTGGTGAGGCATCTAAAAACTGGCGTACAAAAGGATCGGCTGAGCGATTGAGTTCGTCGGGTGTGCCTTGCGCTCCAATCTTGCCATTGGCAATAAAGTACACGTAGTCTGCGATCTCGAAGGTCTCTTCGACATCGTGCGTTACTAAAATACTCGTAGCGCCCAAGGCATCATTAAGATTGCGAATCAATCGCGCTGTAATCCCAAGGCCGATCGGATCAAGGCCCGCAAATGGCTCGTCATACATAATCAGAGGTGGGTCTAGGATAATTGCGCGTGCCAATGCAACTCGCCTTGCCATGCCCCCTGAAATCTGTGAAGGCATTAAATCGCGAGCGCCACGCAAACCCACCGCATTTAATTTCATCAGCACCAAATCACGAATCAGCTCTTCGCTAAGGTTTGTGTGCTCACGCAATGGAAAAGCAACGTTCTCAAATACGCTCAAATCAGTAAACAAGGCACCGAACTGAAATAGCATGCCCATGCGACGTCTTGCTTGCATGAGTTGATCACTATTCATCGTAGAAATCTCACGGCCCTCAAACTCCACTGAACCGATTTGAGCAGTTACCTGTCCGCCAATCAAACGCAATACCGTGGTCTTACCACAACCCGAACCACCCATCACCGCAACCACTTGACCGCGGCGAAATTCCATATGAAGCCCACCGAGAATTTGGCGCTCACCAGGGGCATACGAAAAATCCACCCCCCGAATAGAGACAACCGGCGAATCAATCGCGCGTGCAGCGGGAGTAGAGGGCATTCCTGGATTATCGCGGTAAAACCGACGATCCCATTAAATACTCATCGACCGAGCGAGCGCATTGACGACCCTCCCGAATTGCCCAAACCACCAAGGATTGACCGCGCCGCATATCGCCCGCAGCAAATACCTTGGGAATATTGGTGTGATAAGCATGGTGACCATCAACCGTTGCTTTGGCATTACCGCGCGCATCCTTCTCTACGCCAAAGGCATTTAAGATTTGTTGTGCCGGGGAGACGAAGCCCATCGCTAACAAAACTAAATCGGCCTTGATCTCAAACTCCGAATTTGGGACCTCACTCATCTTGCCGTCTTTCCATTCCAAACGCACCCCAATGAGTTTTTCAACTTTGCCGTTTTTACCTTCGAAGCGCTTGGTAGCGACAGACCAATCGCGCTCACAACCCTCTTGATGGGAAGACGAGGTGCGAAGCTTAGTGGGCCAATAGGGCCAAACTAAAGGCTTATTTTCTTCTTCGGGCGGCTGAGGCAATAACTCAAATTGTGTGACATGCTTTGCGCCATGCCGATTGGATGTGCCAACGCAATCAGAACCCGTATCGCCACCGCCAATCACAACCACATGCTTATCCGTTGCCCGAATCTCATTTTTAAGATCGCCAGCCACTTCCTTGTTTTGTGGAATTAAAAACTCCAGAGCAAAATGAATACCGCTTAACTCGCGACCGGGCACAGGTAAATCACGGGGTTGCTCGGCACCACCGCTGATAATGACTGCATCAAAGTTTTTAAGCAGCTCTTCCGGACTCACAGTTTTTTGAGCGTAGTTCTTCACTTCCTTACCAAGTGTTTCTTTGCCTACAAAAACACCGGTAGCAAAAGTAACGCCTTCGGCTTTCATTTGCTCGACCCGTCGATCAATCAGCCACTTCTCCATCTTGAAGTCGGGAATACCGTAGCGTAGTAAACCGCCCACTCGGTCATTCTTCTCATAAATGGTCACATCATGACCAACTCGTGCTAACTGTTGAGCTGCTGCCATCCCGGCAGGACCAGAACCAACCACGGCGACCTTCTTGCCAGTCTTGGTTTTGGGTGGTTGCGGCTTTACCCAATCGTTGTCCCATGCTTTATCAATAATGGCATGCTCAATCGACTTGATACCAACCGGCAACTGATTGATCCCAAGCGTACATGCTGCCTCACAAGGTGCCGGACAGATACGACCTGTGAACTCCGGAAAGTTATTGGTGGAATGCAAAACCTCAATCGCATTTTTCCAATCACCTTGGTACACCAAATCATTAAAGTCTGGAATGATGTTGTTCACCGGGCAGCCGTTGTTGCAAAACGGAATCCCACAGTCCATGCAACGCGCGCCTTGTACCTTCGCATCGGCATCCGATAGTGCGGCAACAAATTCTTTGTAATGATGAATTCGTTTGACCGGTGCTTCATAGGTCTCTTCGACCCGCTCAAATTCCATAAACCCAGTGACTTTACCCATACCTACTCCAAAGATTCTTCATTAATCAATCCACGTGATCAAGCCATTACAGGCTTGGTTTGATCTTGCCCTTGAGCACGCTCCCACAATTCTCCGAGAGCCCGCTTATATTCGGTAGGCAACACCTTCACAAAACGTGCGCGCGACTTGTCCCAATCCGCCAGCAATGCCTTGGCCCGCTCTGATCCGGTGTACCGGAAATGGCGCTCAATCAGTGTCTTTAGGATTTGCTCATCGGTTTGACGCTCGCCACCCTCTTTGACATTGACTGGTGCATGCCATGTGGATTTAGGCATATTCGCAATTTGCTCCGACGAAGGCAGTACTTTCTCCAAGGTTGCCATCGTGGTGTTACACCGCTTCTCAAAGAGTCCGTCTTCGTCAAAGACATACGCAACACCACCGCTCATACCTGCGGCAAAGTTACGGCCGGTCTTGCCAAGCACAACAACAGTTCCGCCCGTCATGTACTCGCAACCATGGTCACCGGTGCCCTCGACAACCGCAATCGAGCCGGAGTTACGCACTGCAAACCGCTCACCAGCCACGCCATTGAAAAATGCCTCGCCTTCAATCGCACCATACAACACCGTGTTACCCACAATAATATTTTGCGAAGCATCGCCCCGGAACTCATGGGGCGCACGCACCACAACACGCCCGCCCGATAATCCCTTACCGACATAATCGTTGGCATCGCCCACGAGATCTAAAGTAATACCGCGCGCCAAGAATGCTGCAAAACTTTGTCC
>JBBAQJ010000046.1:0-5062 GCA_040400365.1 Polynucleobacter sp.
GGAAGAGATCTCAAGGCACATTTCCAATTTGGCCGAATCCCAATTGGCGCGCCTTGATGAAAGCGGTATCGTGTATATCGGTGCCGAGGTTGAGGCGGGCGATGTATTGGTCGGTAAGGTAACGCCAAAAGGCGAGACCACCCTGACTCCAGAAGAGAAGCTATTGCGCGCAATCTTTGGTGAAAAAGCTTCTGATGTAAAAGATACGTCCTTGCGGGTGCCTTCGGGAATGAGCGGAACTGTCATTGATGTTCAGGTGTTTACGCGCGAGGGTATTGAGCGTGATGCACGTGCTCAATCGATTATTGCCGAAGAGCTCCAACGCTATCGTTTAGACCTGAATGACCAGTTGCGTATTGTTGAGGGCGATGCATTTGATCGTCTGCAAAAATTACTCTTAAACAAAACTGCCAATGGTGGACCAAAGAAATTGGCCAAAGGCAGCAAGATTACAAAAGAGTATTTGTCGGAATTAGATCGTTATCACTGGTTTGATATTCGTCCTGCGGATGAAGAGGTCGCTACGCAGGTCGAAGCGATTAAAGCTTCGATCGAGGCAAAGCGTAAGCAATTTGATGCAGCTTTTGAGGAAAAGCGTAAGAAGCTGACCCAGGGCGATGAGTTGCCTCCAGGCGTTACTAAGATGGTTAAGGTGTATTTGGCTGTTAAGCGCCGCTTGCAGCCTGGTGACAAGATGGCAGGACGTCATGGCAATAAGGGCGTCGTATCCAAGATTGTTCCAGTCGAAGATATGCCCTACATGGCTGATGGTCGTTCTGTTGATATTGTGCTTAATCCCTTGGGCGTTCCATCACGGATGAACGTTGGCCAAATTCTGGAAACCCATTTGGGTTGGGCTGCACAGGGCATCGGCAAACGTATTGATGGCATGCTTAAAGAACAAGCCAAGGTAGCTGATCTCAGAAAGTTCTTTAAGACTTTGTATAACGAAACGGGTCGTCAAGAAAACATTGATGAGTTTAGCGATGAGCAGATTCTGGAGCTTGCCAGTAATTTGAAGAATGGCTTGCCATTTGCAACCCCTGTTTTTGATGGGGCTACCGAGAACGAGATTGGCAAGATGTTGGAGTTTGCTTACCCCGATGATCAGGCCAAGAGCTTGCATATGACCCCGTCGCGTCAACAAATTACCCTGTATGACGGACGTACTGGCGATGCATTTGAGCGCCCAGTCACTGTTGGTGTAATGCATGTCTTGAAATTGCATCATTTGGTTGATGACAAGATGCACGCTCGCTCAACTGGACCATACTCCTTGGTCACGCAGCAACCTTTAGGTGGAAAAGCCCAGTTTGGTGGTCAGCGTTTTGGTGAGATGGAAGTTTGGGCCTTAGAAGCATATGGCGCCTCTTATGTCTTACAAGAGATGCTTACCGTGAAGTCTGATGACGTCACTGGTCGAACCAAAGTTTATGAAAACATCGTCAAGGGTGAGCACACGATTGATGCTGGCATGCCCGAATCGTTCAACGTTCTGGTGAAGGAAATCCGTTCGTTGGGTATTGACATTGACATGGAGCGCAACTGATATGAAAGCATTGCTCGATTTATTTAAGCAAACCTCTGGTGAGGAGCAGTTTGACGCCATCAAAATTGGCTTAGCCTCTCCCGAGAAAATTCGTTCGTGGTCTTTCGGAGAAGTTCGAAAGCCTGAGACGATTAATTACCGCACTTTTAAACCGGAAAGAGACGGTCTTTTTTGTGCCAAGATCTTTGGGCCGATTAAAGACTATGAGTGCTTGTGCGGAAAGTACAAGCGCCTCAAGTTCCGCGGTGTTATTTGTGAAAAATGCGGCGTTGAGGTCACTTTGGCCAAGGTGCGCCGTGAGCGCATGGGGCATATTGAACTCGCCGCTCCCGTTGCGCATATTTGGTTTCTAAAGTCTCTGCCATCCCGCTTGGGAATGGTATTGGACATGACCTTGCGTGATATTGAGCGCGTCCTGTACTTTGAAGCATACGTCGTTGTTGATCCAGGCTTAACACCTGAGGGTGCGATGAAGCGCGGTCAAATTATGTCTGAGGATGAGTACAACGCTAAGGTGGAAGAGTTTGGCGAGGGCGCCTTTACGGCCATCATGGGCGCTGAAGGCATTCGGGAGTTATTGCGCACGATTAATATCGATCGCGAAGTAGAGTCGATTCGTTCAGAGTTGAAGGCTACTGGTAGTGATGCCAAGATTAAAAAATACGCTAAGCGCCTTAAGGTTTTAGAGGCCTTCCAAAGCTCGGGCATCAAGCCTGACTGGATGATCATGGAGGTTTTGCCAGTATTGCCTCCCGAGTTACGTCCTTTGGTGCCATTGGATGGCGGGCGTTTTGCAACCTCGGATTTGAATGACCTTTATCGTCGCGTCATTAATCGTAATAATCGTCTGCGCCGCCTGTTAGAACTGCGTGCCCCCGAGATTATTGTTCGTAATGAAAAGCGCATGCTACAAGAAGCGGTTGATTCATTATTAGATAACGGCCGTCGTGGTAAGGCAATGACAGGTGCGAATAAGCGTCCGTTGAAGTCACTTGCCGAGATGATTAAAGGTAAGAGTGGCCGTTTCCGTCAGAACTTGTTAGGTAAGCGCGTTGACTACTCAGGTCGTTCTGTGATCGTAGTAGGCCCAACGCTTAAGTTGCATCAGTGCGGCTTGCCAAAGTTGATGGCATTGGAGTTATTCAAGCCATTTATTTTTAATAAGCTCGAGACACTTGGTATTGCAACCACCATCAAGGCTGCCAAGAAAGAAGTGGAAAGCCAAACCCCAATCGTTTGGGATATTTTGGAAGAGGTGATTCGGGAGCATCCGATTCTGTTAAATCGTGCCCCGACTTTGCATCGTCTTGGTATTCAGGCGTTTGAGCCGATGTTAATTGAGGGTAAAGCGATTCAGTTACACCCCTTAGTTTGCGCTGCGTTTAATGCCGACTTTGACGGCGATCAAATGGCTGTTCACGTTCCGCTCTCACTCGAGGCGCAAATGGAAGCCCGCACCTTAATGTTGGCATCGAACAACGTATTGTTCCCCGCTAACGGCGAGCCATCAATTGTCCCGTCCCAAGACGTGGTGCTAGGCTTGTATTACGCTACGCGCGACAAGATTAACGGCAAGGGTGAAGGCATGGTATTTGCCGATATCCCCGAGGTGATTCGGGCATACGAAGCTGGTACAGTAGAGCTCGCTTCTCGGATTGCAGTGCGCGTTACTGAGTATGAAGTAGTGAACAAAAACGCTGAGGGCGATGAGCGTTTTGCTGCTAAGACATCGGTACAGCATACGTCTGTGGGTCGTGCAATTTTGTCTGAGATTTTGCCAAAAGGTATGGCATTTGCGGAAATTAATAAGCCTCTTAAGAAAAAAGAAATCTCACGGCTGATTAATACCTCCTTCCGTAAGTGTGGCTTGCGTGAAACCGTTATTTTTGCCGATCGTTTGTTGCAGGCAGGTTTCCGTTTGGCAACCAAGGCAGGTATCTCGATTGCGATTGACGACATGTTGATTCCAAGCTCGAAAGACGGGATCATCAACGAAGCCGCCGGCAAGGTAAAAGAGTATGACAAGCAATTTATGTCAGGCTTGGTAACTAACCAAGAGCGTTATAACAACGTCGTCGATATTTGGGGTGCCGCTGGTGATCAGGTTGGTAAGGCGATGATGGATGAGTTATCCCATGTAGATGTTATGGATCGTAACGGCAAGTCGGTACGCCAAGAATCCTTTAATTCCATTTACATGATGGCTGATTCTGGAGCTCGTGGATCGGCAGCGCAGATTCGTCAGCTTGCCGGTATGCGTGGATTGATGGCTAAGCCCGATGGCTCAATCATTGAAACACCGATTACAGCGAACTTCCGTGAAGGCTTAAATGTGTTGCAGTACTTCATCTCCACGCACGGCGCTCGTAAGGGTCTTGCAGATACTGCGTTGAAGACTGCAAACTCCGGCTACTTGACGCGTCGTTTGTGCGATGTGACGCAAGATCTGGTTGTGGTTGAAGAGGATTGCGGCGCAAGTAATGGTGTGACGATGCGTGCCTTGGTGGAGGGCGGTGAAATTATTGAAGCCCTGCGCGATCGTATTTTAGGCCGCGTGTGCATTGGTGATGTCTTGCATCCAGACACTCAAGAGGTCATTGTTCCCCACGATACCTTGCTCGAAGAAGATCATGTTGATCGAATCGTTGATTTGGGTATTGATGAAGTCAAGGTACGTACGGTACTTACCTGCGAAACGCGTTATGGTCTATGCGCCAAGTGTTATGGACGCGATCTAGGTCGTGGCGGCCTCGTCAACGTGGGTGAAGCAGTTGGTGTAATCGCCGCTCAGTCAATTGGCGAGCCTGGCACCCAGTTAACGATGCGCACTTTCCACATTGGTGGAGCGGCATCACGCGCTCTGGTTGCAAGTAACGTCGAGGTGAAGTCGAACGGTTCTTTGAAGTTCTCTTCCACCATGCGTTTTGTAACCAACGCCAAGGGCGAGCAAGTGGTGATTTCTCGTTCGGGCGAAGCCTTAGTCTTAGATGACAACGGTCGCGAGCGTGAGCGTCATAAGATTCCTTATGGAGCGACCTTACTGGTGAAAGAGGGCGCAAGCGTAAAAGCTGGAACCAGCATTGCAACGTGGGATCCATTAACTCGTCCGATTATTTCTGAGTATGCAGGAATTGCTCGCTTTGAGAATGTTGAAGAGGGTGTAACAGTTGCCAAGCAAGTTGACGAAGTCACGGGCTTATCAACCTTGGTGGTGATTGATGGTAAGCGCCGTTCAGCAGCCAGCAAAGGTTTGCGTCCAGTCATTCAATTGCTCGATGAGCAGGGAAATCAAACCAAGATTACTGGTACCGATCATCCCGTAACGATCGGTCTTCAAGTCGGTGCATTGATTACCGTAAAAGATGGCCAGAAGATCGAGGTTGGCGAGGTATTGGCGCGTATTCCAATTGAGTCACAAAAGACACGCGATATTACTGGCGGCTTGCCACGCGTCGCTGAGCTTTTCGAGGCGCGCTCACCAAAAGATGCTGCTATGTTGGCCAAGGTGACTGG
>JBBAQJ010000046.1:5072-9845 GCA_040400365.1 Polynucleobacter sp.
ACTGGAACCGTTTCGTTTGGTAAAGAAACAAAGGGTAAGCAGCGCTTGGTGATTACCGATATGGATGGTGAAAGCAGCGAGTTCCTCATTCCAAAAGAGAAGCAAGTTCTAGTTCATGACGGCCAAGTGGTAAACAAGGGCGAAATGATTGTGGAGGGTCCAGCCGATCCGCATGATATTTTGCATCTCAAAGGAATTGAAGAGTTAGCGATCTACATTGTTGATGAGGTGCAAGACGTTTATCGACTGCAAGGCGTAAAGATCAATGACAAGCACATTGAAGTAATCGTGCGTCAAATGTTGCGTCGTGTTCAGATCACCAATCCTGGCGACACCAACTTCATTACTGGTGAGCAAGTGGAGCGTTCCAAGCTTTATGACGAGAATGATCGTGTGATTGCTGAAGGTAAGCAACCCGCTCAGTTCGAAAACATTCTGCTCGGAATTACCAAGGCATCCTTGTCAACCGACAGTTTTATTTCGGCGGCATCCTTCCAAGAGACCACTCGTGTATTAACTGAGGCAGCCATTATGGGCAAAGTTGATACCTTAAGGGGCCTTAAGGAAAACGTCATTATTGGGCGTCTGATTCCTGCCGGAACTGGCTTGGCTTATCGTCGTGCGAGAAAAGTACGTGAGCAATTTGAACGTGATCGCGCTCAGATGATTGCTGCCGAGGAGGCTTTGGCTTTGGAGGCCGGTGATGTAGCGGAGCAAGTTGAGGCTGCAGCAACGCCTGAAGGTGGGGCCGAGCAAAGTTAAGGGTGGTTGAGTCAGCATATTGACCAGTCTTTGCCCAAGAAGTTGACGGGAAGGGCTGGTCAAGCTAGAATGCTGAGTTCTACTGATTTATAAGAAAATCAATTACTTAAGAAAATAGCAGGCTAATTTCATAAGTTATTGATTTTAAACATAAAAGTAATAAGCGAGTATAAATTTATGCCAACAATTAATCAGCTGCTGCGTAAGCCGCGCTCACGACTAGTGATCAAGAGCAAAAGCCCGGCGTTGCAGAATAGCCCCCAGCGCCGCGGTGTTTGCACCCGTGTTTATACGACGACGCCAAAAAAGCCAAATTCGGCATTGCGTAAAGTGGCAAAGGTACGCTTAACCAACGGTTTTGAGGTGATCTCATACATCGGCGGTGAAGGCCATAACCTCCAGGAGCACTCGGTTGTGCTGATTCGTGGTGGTCGTGTGAAGGATTTGCCTGGTGTGCGTTATCACATTGTTCGCGGATCTCTTGACTTGCAGGGCGTTAAAGATCGTAAGCAGGCGCGTTCTAAGTATGGTGCAAAGCGCGCTAAGAAAGCGTAATTTGAGGTAGTAGTTTTGTTGTAAAGGCCATTTTGGCAAGTAAGTGGTTACTTCGCTTTTTTTAAAGTTGTTAAGTAACTAAGGGAATGTTCCCTAACTGAATAGATAGGAGTTGTTATGCCGCGTCGTCGCGAAGTCCCGAAACGGGAAATTCTTCCTGACCCAAAATTTGGGAATGTGGAAGTTGCCAAGTTCATGAACGTTTTAATGCTTGACGGCAAGAAGTCCGTTGCAGAACGTATCGTTTACGGTGCCTTTGAACACATTGAGAAAAAAGCCAACAAAGAACCACTCGAGATTTTCTCGACTGCTATGGGAAATGTTAAGCCCATGGTTGAGGTTAAAAGCCGCCGGGTAGGTGGAGCCAACTATCAGGTGCCTGTTGAAGTTCGTCCATCGCGTCGATCTGCGTTGGCAATGCGTTGGCTAAGAGAGGCTGCTAAGAAGCGTGGTGAGAAATCCATGGCACAGCGTTTAGCAAACGAATTACTCGAAGCTGCTGAAGGTCGTGGCGGCGCAATGAAGAAGCGTGAAGAGGTTCACCGTATGGCTGAAGCCAATAAAGCCTTCTCGCATTTCCGTTTCTAACGCTCTAACTGAAAGAGGAAAAAGTGGCACGTAAAACCCCCATTGAGCGCTATCGAAATATTGGTATCTCTGCACATATTGATGCTGGCAAAACAACTACGACAGAACGCGTGTTGTTTTATACCGGTGTAAATCACAAAATCGGCGAAGTTCATGATGGCGCTGCCACGATGGACTGGATGGAGCAAGAGCAAGAGCGTGGAATTACCATCACCTCAGCTGCTACCACTGCATTCTGGAAAGGCATGGCTGGTAATTATCCAGAGCATCGCATCAATATTATTGATACACCAGGGCACGTTGACTTCACGATCGAAGTAGAGCGCTCAATGCGCGTATTGGATGGTGCCTGCATGGTTTATTGTGCGGTGGGCGGAGTTCAGCCACAATCCGAAACCGTTTGGCGTCAAGCAAACAAATACCGAGTTCCTCGATTGGCCTTTGTAAACAAAATGGATCGTACCGGTGCGAATTTCTTTAAGGTCTACGACCAAATGAAAGCTCGCCTTAAGGCGAACCCAATTCCGATCCAGGTTCCAATTGGCGCTGAGGAAAATTTCCAAGGCGTGATCGATTTGATCAAAATGAAAGCCATCATTTGGGATGATGCCTCCCAAGGTACCAAATTTACATACGGCGACATCCCTGCTGAATTGAAAGAATCCGCTGAAGAGTGGCGCGAGAAAATGCTCGAGGCTGCGGCAGAGAGCTCTGAGGAAATGATGGACAAATACCTTGGCGGCGAAACTCTGACAGAAGAAGACATCAAGAAGGCACTCCGTCAACGGACCATTGCAGGTGAAATCGTTCCCATGCTTTGTGGCAGCGCTTTCAAAAATAAAGGCGTTCAAGCAATGTTGGATGCAGTCGTTGATTTCTTGCCGTCACCTGTTGATATTCCTCCGGTCAAAGGCGAAAAAGAAGACGGAAGCGAAACCAGTCGTAAAGCCAGTGACGATGAAAAATTCTCGGCGCTTGCATTTAAGATCATGACTGATCCATTTGTAGGTCAGTTAATTTTCTTCCGCGTCTACTCTGGTGTTGTGAATTCGGGTGATACCATTTACAACCCCATTAAGGGCAAAAAAGAGCGGATTGGTCGTCTATTACAGATGCACGCTAATCAACGCGAAGAAATCAAAGAAGTTCGTGCTGGCGATATCGCCGCCGCGGTTGGTTTAAAAGAAGCCACCACTGGCGAAACCCTTTGCGATCCAGACAACATATTGATCTTAGAGCGCATGGTGTTCCCAGAGCCCGTGATTTCTCAGGCCGTTGAGCCCAAAACGAAGGCTGACCAAGAGAAAATGGGCTTAGCGCTCAATCGTCTTGCACAAGAAGACCCATCGTTCCGGGTGAAGACCGACGAAGAGTCTGGCCAGACCATTATTTCTGGAATGGGCGAGTTGCATCTTGAGATTATTGTGGATCGCATGAAGCGTGAATTTGGTGTTGAGGCAACCGTTGGTAAACCACAAGTTGCTTATCGCGAAACGATTCGTAAGGTGTGCGATGAAATCGAAGGCAAGTTTGTTAAGCAATCTGGTGGTCGTGGTCAGTATGGTCACGTGGTGTTGAAACTTGAGCCACAAGACCCAGGTAAGGGCTTTGAGTTTGTCGACGCAATCAAAGGTGGTGTCGTGCCACGTGAATATATACCTGCAGTTGAAAAGGGTATTGTTGAAACGCTGAACGCTGGCGTTCTTGCTGGATATCCAGTGGTAGACGTAAAGGCAACGCTGTTCTTTGGTTCCTATCACGATGTTGACTCCAATGAGAACGCATTCAAAATGGCGGCGTCAATGGCGTTTAAAGACGGTATGCGTAAAGCAACTCCGGTTCTGCTTGAGCCAATGATGGCAGTAGAAGTTGAGACCCCTGAAGATTTCATGGGTAACGTGATGGGTGATTTATCGTCTCGCCGCGGCATTATGCAAGGCATGGATGACATCCCTGGTGGCGGCAAGATTGTGCGCGCTGAGGTTCCCCTTGCAGAAATGTTTGGATACTCAACCGGTTTGCGCTCATTAACGCAAGGCCGCGCGACCTACACCATGGAATTTAAGCATTATTCAGAAGCACCGAAGAACGTCGCTGACGCTGTCATTGCAGCAAAAGCAAAGTAATTTTTTGAACATTGATTAGCTAAATAAAAGGCACCCAAAATGGCAAAAGAAAAATTTGAACGGACTAAACCCCATGTGAACGTTGGCACCATTGGTCACGTCGACCACGGTAAGACCACCTTAACTGCAGCAATTACCACCGTGCTCTCCAAGCTCTTTGGTGGTGAAGCCAAAGCCTACGATCAGATCGATGCGGCTCCTGAAGAGAAGGCCCGTGGTATTACGATTAATACCGCGCACGTCGAGTACGAGACCAAGAATCGTCACTACGCGCACGTTGATTGCCCAGGCCACGCCGACTATGTGAAGAACATGATTACCGGTGCTGCGCAGATGGACGGCGCCATTTTGGTGGTCTCGGCCGCCGATGGCCCGATGCCCCAAACCCGTGAGCACATCCTCTTGGCCCGCCAAGTGGGCGTGCCTTACATCATCGTGTTTATGAACAAATGCGACATGGTGGACGACGCTGAACTCTTAGAGCTCGTGGAGATGGAAGTACGTGAGCTGCTCTCCAAGTACGAGTTCCCAGGCGACGATACCCCGATCGTCAAGGGCTCTGCCAAGCTCGCCTTAGAAGGCGACAAGGGCGAGTTGGGCGAAGGCGCAATCATGAAGCTTGCCGAAGCCTTAGATAGCTATATCCCCAATCCCGAGCGTGCGATTGATGGCGCATTCTTGATGCCAGTCGAAGACGTGTTCTCGATCTCCGGTCGTGGCACCGTGGTGACCGGTCGTGTCG
>JBBAQJ010000047.1:0-2833 GCA_040400365.1 Polynucleobacter sp.
TCGAGTCAGTGCTTCGTGATGCGGCAATGATGAGTTCTCTTGGGCCAAGAAGGCTTCGTCGACTAGTGGTTCCCAATCGTCTAAGCGAAGATTAGTTTCAATCGGCACTAACTCGAGAGCGCTTAGCGCAGGTGTCTCGGTTCGATGACCTAAGGCATCAATCTCAATATACAAGGAGACTGCGGGACGAGCCGAACCAGCATCGAGAGAAAAGTACTCCACAAATTGCTCTGGCAACATTGTAATTTTGTCACCGGGGAAATACACCGTCGACATCCGCTCACGTGCGACTTGATCAAAACGATCGCCCTTCTGAATCAGTAAACCCGGTGCTGCAATGTGAATACCCAATCGATAAAGGCCATCACCGATGGGCGTTAATGACAAGGCATCATCAATTTCAGTGGTGCCGGCGTCATCAATTGAAAATGCCTTAACTTGTGCAGTCGGCAAGCCAGCAACAGCCTTTTCAAACTCTGCGTCAGTAAATCGAAAATCACTTGCAAAGCCTGTGCCTTTCGGAAAATGCGCTTGCACAAATTGGCCATGATGGTAAGACTGCGGGGAGTCTAAGGCAGCACAGCGCATCAGCAAACGCGCAGGATGTTCGCCCGTCTGTTCACAGGCCCCATGAAAAGCCTTGTATGCCAAGCTATTTTTATCTGGACGAAACAGCAAGCTATTCACCTGCGAATGTAAAGCAACTGGCAGCCTTCCTTCAATGAGCTCCGCCTGCCATGCCTCTTGCTGTAAAAGCTCTCTTTGCTTGCGCTCGATTGCCGCTAATCCCGCTTGCAGTTGTTCGAGTGGCGCCCGCATAAAGACACCGCGCCCCTTGCGTCGAAAGTAAACAGGGGCTCCTTGCAATGCAATCGCCAAACCGATCAATTGGGGCGCACCAACGGTGTCCCCAAAATACTCTTTAGCAATTGCCTGGAAAGAAAATTCTTGATCGGGCGCACAGTCCCATAGAAGTTGCAAGTCAATCGTTGCAGCAATACCATGCGCTTCTTCAAGAGCATCTTGAGGATTCGCGTGATCAAATTGCAGCCATACCTCTTTAGCCTTTAGCTTGAGATGCTTGCCTGATAGAGCGCTTGCCTGCCATGACTGAGTGTCTCCAGCCCCAGAGGTCGACAAGATAGTGGCAATACGCAGCTCACCACCTTCCTCGTACAGTAAATGCATTAAAGCGAAATCCCGCCACTTGCCTCAATGGTTACGCCATTGACATAACTGGCTTCATCGCTCGCTAAGAACAGATACACATTCGCCATTTCCTCGGGGGTGCCCAAGCGCGCCATCCACGAACGCTGCTCAATGCTTTGCAAAATGTTCTCGGGCATCGCCTTCACCATCTCAGTTGCAATGAATCCAGGACACACGGCATTTACCCGAATCCCTTTTTGTCCGAACTCACGGGCCCAGGTTTTGGTAAATCCAATCACGCCAAATTTGGTTGCAGAGTAATTGGTTTGACCAAAATTACCGTAGATACCGACCACGCTCGAAGCATTGACGATTGCACCCTTTTTTGCTTCCAACATATGTGGAACTACCAATTGGGTGCAATTAAAGACCCCTTTAAGATTGACATCAATCACCGCATCAAATTGCTCTTCGGTCATTTTCACTAAGCGGGCATCTTGAGTAATTCCGGCGTTGTTAATCAATATATCAATGCGTTGATGTTTAGAAATAATGTCGTCAACCGCACGCTGAATACTGGCTCGATCGGTGACATTCAACACATAGGGCTCGGCATGTTTGAGTTGGCTGACGGCCTCCATCACCGCAGCTTCATTTAGATCGGCCAACATAACCTTGGCGCCCTCCTCGACAAACCGTTTAGCAGTTGCAAAACCAATTCCTTTGGCTGCTCCAGTAATGAGTGCCACTTTGTTTCGTAAACGCATACCAATTCCTCTAATTAGGGATTAAGGTGCTCTAAACGAGCCAGAATTTTTTGATGAACACCACCAAAGCCGCCATTGCTCATCACCAAAATATGATCATGGGGTTTAGCTTCGCCACATACCGCTTCAATTAAGCGCCCAAGATCATGAAAGCTTTTTGCTTTTGACCCCAATGGCGCGATCGACTCTTGCAGATCCCAACCTAAGGCGTCTTTGCCACTTATTGCTCCATAGGCAAATACCAAATCGGCTTCTTTCAAGCTATCTGGAAGTTGAGACTTCATAACACCAAGCTTCATAGTGTTGGAGCGTGGCTCAAGTACCGCCAGAATTCGTGCCTCACCCACTTGTTTGCGCAATCCATCAATCGTGGTAGCAATTGCCGTTGGATGATGGGCAAAATCGTCATACACATGAACTCCATGCTTCTTACCGATGAGCTCTAAGCGTCGCTTCACATTTTTGAACTCCGCTAAAGCGAGGGCGGATTCTTCTGGGGTGATGCCAATATGATGGGCAGCCGCAATCGCTGCTAGTGCATTGAGTTGATTATGAACACCCATCACACCCGAATGCCTTGCCCAATGAACTTCCGCGCATTTCTTGCCCTGATAAAGAACTGCAAAATCAGCGCCGCGTTTGCCATCTGCATTTTCCATATCTTCAAATGACCATTCGCAGTTACCGGAACCAAAGCGCTCCAAAGGAGACCACAATCCGCGCTCGATCACGCGATCCAATGACTGCTGTGAACCATTCGCAAGTACCAGACCTGTTTGTGGAATGGTTCGAACTAAATGATGAAATTGGGTTTCGATCGCCGCTAAGTCTGAAAAAATATCGGCGTGATCAAACTCGAGGTTATTCAAAATCGCGGTTCGTGGCCGATAGTGCACGAACTTACTACGCTTATCAAA
>JBBAQJ010000047.1:2933-9643 GCA_040400365.1 Polynucleobacter sp.
GGTTTCGATTTAAATTCACGAAGTTGATCGGGGGAGTATCCTTCGATTAATTGAATACCTTGGGCTTCGAGCTGGGTACTCATTGGAGGGTAAACATTTGCATCACAGCCAGTTACCTCATGACCGGCCTGCCTGGCAATTGCCGCAATCCCACCCATGAAGGTGCCACAAATGCCTAAGATATGAATATGCATGCGTGGATTTTAGCTAAGGAGAGTCATGAACCGTCGTCATTTTCTAATTGGAAGTGTGGTCGCCATTGTTGCTGCCGTCGCAGGTGCTTTTATGGCCAATCGCAGAACTGCCCTCAAGTCCGCCTCGCAAGATGCTGTTAAAGCCCTTTTTGATCGCGAGTGGTTTTCTCCAGACCAAAAGCCCATTTCGACCCAAGATTGGAAAAATAAGGTTTTGGTCGTCAATTTTTGGGCCTCCTGGTGCCCGCCCTGTGTTGAAGAAATGCCCGCTTTGGACAAAGTTCAAGGGGAATATGATCCCAAAAAGATGCTAATTGTCGGTATCGGTATCGATTCACCCTCTAATATTCGTCAATTTATTGAAACTACGATTATTTCTTATCCAATCGTTTTAGGCGGACTTGGCGGGAATGACATCAACAAAATGCTAGGGAACCCATCAGGGGCCCTACCCTTTACGGTGGTGATCAACGCCAAAGGCGACATCACAGGCAGAAAATTAGGCAAGATCAGCGAAGATGAGCTCAGAAAGCTCATTAAAGATGCAATTTAATTAATATTAGCTACTTTTAGGCACAGGTATCGAGCTGCCCTGTCGGCCATTTTTAATCAATTTCTTAAAAAAGCAGCTGATTTCTAGGAATTCTGGGTGTCAGGGGGTATACTGCTTCTTACGTTAATTTTCCTGTTTTATCGTCAAATTAATCGATATTTTTCAATAACTGTAGCGATCTATGCCTACTAATCATTCAAATTCTTCGGTTTTACTTGTTAATGGCCCCAATTTAAACCTTCTGGGAACGAGAGAGCCTGAGGTTTACGGTAAAACGACACTTGAAGACATCACACGGCGCATGGGTGAGCTTGCTAAAAATACGGGGATTTCGCTGGAGAGCTTTCAAAGTAATCACGAGGGTGAGCTGATTGACCGTATTCAGAAGGCTAAAAAGGATGGGATTGGTTTCATCATCATTAATCCAGGGGGCTTTACGCATACGAGTGTTGCCCTACGCGATGCCTTAGCCGGTGTAGCGATCCCATTTATTGAGGTGCACCTCTCGAATATTCACCAGCGTGAGGAATTTCGCAAACATTCTTATTTCTCAGACCTAGCCATGGGCGTGATTTGTGGTCTCGGCGCCCAGGGTTATGAACTTGCATTAGCAGCAATTCAGAACAAACTGGCTTCTCATTAAAAATCATTACAACGAGGTTTGGCATGGACTTACGAAAACTCAAAACCCTGATTGACTTAGTCTCTGAGTCTGGAATCTCCGAACTCGAAGTGAGCGAAGGAGAAGATAAAGTCAAGATTGTGAATGCGCGGCATTCTGGCTCCGTTGCAAACGCTCCCGCAGCGATGCCCATGAATACGATGGTCATACCAGCGTCCATCCAGCCAGAAATTCCAGCGGCTTCGGTTGTTGCTGCCCCGCAAGCGAGTGCTGCACCAGAGGGATTCGTACAGAAGTCCCCCATGGTGGGAACCTTTTATCGCTCCCCCAATCCAGAGGCGCCTGCTTTCGTGAATGTGGGCGATACCGTTACAGTCGGCCAAACTCTTTGCATCATTGAGGCAATGAAGCTTCTCAATGAAATTGAGTCAGAGAAAGCAGGTGTGATTAAGCAAATCTTATGCGAGAACGGCCAAGGCGTTGAATTTGATCAACCGCTGTTCATCATCGCCTAATCGCCATGTTTGACAAAATACTGATCGCCAATCGTGGCGAAATCGCTCTGCGAATTCAGCGAGCCTGCCGAGAGTTAGGGATCAAAACCGTAGTGGTGTATTCCACTGCGGATAAAGATGCTAAATACGTAAAGCTCGCTGATGAGGCGGTTTGCATCGGACCGGCACCCTCTACGCAAAGCTATCTAAATATGCCAGCGATTATTTCAGCGGCTGAAGTCACCGATGCCGAAGCCATTCATCCAGGCTATGGATTTCTCTCAGAGAATGCGGATTTTGCTGAGCGGGTTGAAAAGTCTGGATTTGCGTTCATCGGCCCAAGACCCGAGTCGATCCGCTTAATGGGGGATAAGGTTTCAGCAAAAAATGCCATGATTAAGGCAGGGGTTCCCTGCGTACCTGGATCAGCCGGTGCATTACCTACGGATAACCCAAAAGAAATTTTGGCGACTGCCAAGCGCGTTGGCTACCCTGTCATTATTAAAGCGGCCGGTGGTGGTGGCGGGCGCGGTATGCGCGTTGTTCACACCGAAGCAGCCCTCATCAGCGCTGTGAACATGACCCGCGAGGAAGCGGGGCGCGCCTTTGGGAACCCTGAAGTCTATATGGAGAAATTCCTAGAGCGCCCGAGGCATGTGGAGATCCAAATTTTAGCGGATACCCATGGCAATGCGGTTTGGCTCGGTGAGCGTGATTGCTCGATGCAGCGTCGCCACCAGAAAGTGATTGAAGAGGCGCCAGCTCCGGGAATCGATCGCAAACTGATTGCCAAAATTGGGGAACGCTGTGCCGATGCTTGTAAAAAAATTGCCTACCGCGGTGCCGGTACTTTTGAATTTCTCTATGAAAAGGGTGAGTTTTTCTTTATTGAGATGAACACCCGCGTGCAAGTCGAGCATCCCGTCACGGAGATGATTACTGGGATTGATATTGTTCAGGAGCAAATTAAGATTGCGGCTGGTCAGAAACTTGGCTTTCGGCAACGCGATATCGTCTTTAAGGGTCATGCGATTGAATGCCGCCTAAATGCTGAAGATCCCTTTAAGTTCACACCAAGCCCCGGTCGAATTCAGTCATGGCATATGCCTGGCGGCCCGGGTATTCGCGTCGACTCGCATGCCTATAGCGGATATCTAGTACCTCCCAACTATGATTCGATGATTGGTAAGTTAATTGCCTATGGGGCTACACGTGAGCAGGCGATTCGTCGCATGCGGATTGCCCTCTCTGAAATAGTGATCGATGGTATTCTGACCAATGTGCCCCTGCATCGCGAGCTGATGCTCGATTCTAATTTTTTCGAGGGGGGCACCAGTATTCATTACCTTGAACAACGCCTTGAGGAGCAATCTGCGACTCGTGGCGAAAAGTAGGCTTTCCTGAGCCAATGCCGTACCGCGAGTTTCAATTTACAGTCGTTGCTGAAATTGCCGAGCCCTTAGGCGATGCGCTCATGGAGCTTGGCGCACTCTCGGTCTCGGTAGAGGACGCCACTGCAGGTGGCTACGATGAAAATCCCCTCTATGGTGAGCCGGGACTGTCGCCCGAGGTACAAGCTTGGGACTTATCCGTTGTTAAGGCGCTCTTTGATCAAAGCTTCGAAACCAGTAAGGAAAAATTAGCCAGCATTCTTCTAGAGGCTGGATTTGCCGTTCAAACACCCACCGAATCGATTGTGGCTGACCAAGATTGGGTGTCGATGACACAAAATCAATTTGACCCGATTGCGATTGGTGAGCGCATTTGGATTGTCACGTCGTGGCACCAAAAACCATCTGCACCAGAGGCAATCTGTCTGGCAGTCGATCCAGGTCTTGCATTCGGCACTGGCAGTCACCCTACCACTCGACTATGCCTTGAGTGGCTTGAGCAATACAGCAAGAACCCTATTTGTAAAAGTCAAAGTGTGCTGGATTATGGCTGTGGCTCTGGCATTTTGGCAATTGCCGCTAAAAAACTAGGCTTTCAAACCGTATTTGGAACCGATATTGACCCGCAGGCTATTGAGTCGGCGCGCGCAAATGCCAATCAAAATCAAACGGAGATTGAGTTCCAATTACCTGACGATATCGATGCGGCGATTGGGTCCCGCCCTTTTGATGTCGTGGTTGCCAATATTTTGGCCAACCCCTTGCAAGTTTTAGCGCCTGCTCTCATCGCACGCGTAAAGGATGGTGGACAATTAATCCTATCGGGCATCCTAGAGCGCCAAGCGCAAGAGGTCATCGATTGCTATAAGCCCCATATTCCGCTGTCGATCTGGAGGGCCTCGGAGGGCTGGGTATGCCTACATGGTCAAAAGCCAGTCTCTAAGCAAAACCAAATCCCGAGCGTTCGCTCGATTGAGGATGTCTCAAAGCCCAATCGCTCAATTATCAGTGCCCCCATCACAAAAGGCGGGGGATTTTATCTACGCAAACCTTTGATCACCGTTGGCTTATTAATGATGATCGGCTTCCTAGTCGCAATAAGCCTTTGGCGTGTCCCAATCTTGCATTTTTTAGCACCCAGCCTAGATAAAAACCCCAACCCAATTGCCTTACATAGCTTTGAGTTATTACAAACCGTTGATCGGGGAATATGCGAAATCTTGCCGTGTGATCAGAAAGCAGTGATTGATTTCACGGCCTGGCGCTTTCTACTTGCCAATCTTGGAATGGATGACAGCAAGCGCAGCATTGAGGTTCAATCCATTTTGCAAATCGAGCTACAAAATCGTTTATTGGTCCCAGTTGCAATCCCCCATTTGGAGCTAACGCTCAGCGACGCCGATGAAAAAACCATTGCACGCATTCTGATGAGCCCTGAAGAGTGGCTTCCCAAAACCTGGCAAAGCGCCCATCCCAGCTTTTTACTGACGGGAGCACCACCCAAAGAACTGTTTAGCCTTTCGATACCCTTGCAGCTTCCTGCGAATGCCGCGGGCTATCGCTTGCGTGTAGCATATCCCTCCTCCACTCAACCTTCATCCTTATAGAAAATTTTATGGCAAGCATTATTTGTGGCTCCATTGCGTATGACACCATCATGACCTTTGAAGGTCGCTTCCAGGATCAAATTCTTCCAGAACAAATCCATATTCTGAACGTCGCCTTCTTAGTCCCTAGCATGCGCCGAGAATTTGGCGGATGCGCTGGCAATATCGGCTACAACCTCCAGCTGCTTGGCGGCAAACCAATCATCATGGCGACCGTGGGAGCGGACGCAGATCCCTACCTCTCTCACCTCGAGAGAGTCGGGATGAGTCGACAGTTTATTAAAAAACTCGATCAAGCCTTTACGGCCCAAGCGATGATTACGACTGATCTTGCCAATAATCAGATCACCGCGTTTCACCCTGGAGCCATGAACGATTCGCATTTAAACCGTGTCGATGACTGTGTAGCCAGTCTAGGCAAAAAGGATCAGCACATTGGCATCGTTGCGCCCGATGGCCGAATTGGCATGTGGGAACATTGCCACCAATTTGCGCAGGCGAATATCCCATTTATCTTTGATCCTGGCCAAGGGCTACCAATGTTTAATGGTCAGGAGCTACTGGAGCTTGTGGATTTGGCCGACTATGTCGCTGTCAACGACTATGAGGGTGAAATGCTTTGCCAGCGCACCGGCTTATCGCTAAACGAACTGGCAAGTCGCCTGGAAGCCTTAATCGTGACGAAGGGGGCTCAAGGAGCGCAGATTCATGCACAAGGCAAAGTCATTGAGATCCCCGCGGTTCCCGCTGAGAAGATTGCTGACCCAACCGGTTGTGGCGATGCATTCCGGGGAGGCCTGCTGTATGGCCTTGAAAAAGGTTTGGATTGGGAGACCACTGGGCGCTTAGCTAGCCTCATGGGATCGATCAAAATTGCTCACCAAGGTCCTCAAAACCATCAACCCACTCGCAGTGAAATCAGTGATCGCTTCAAAGCTGCTTTTGGAACCTCTATCACTCTTTAAATAAAAATGGGGTCCCGAAGGACCCCATCCAGACTACTTCAACTATCCACTAAGCCTAGGCTTAGGGACGGCTGCCTGTAGGAAATGGCCAAGCCGCAGCCGGATTCAGCGCAGTTTGCGCTGGAGCAGCAACGGCGGGCTTAGCCGCGGGCTTTTTTACAGAAGCACCTTTCTTGGCAGCAGGCCTTTTCTTAGCTGCTTTTTTAGCAGGCTTTTTCTTGGCAGCTTTTTTCTTTTTAGCAGCAGGACGCTTTTTGGCTACTTTTTTCTTAGCAGCTTTTTTAGCAGCAGGCTTCTTTGCTGCTTTTTTAGCGGCTGGCTTCTTTGCTGCTTTTTTGGCAGCTGGGCGCTTCTTCGCTGCTTTTTTGGCAGCTGGTTTCTTAGCAGCTACTTTTTTCTTAGCAGCTGGTTTCTTTGCAGCAGACTTCTTTTTGGCGATTGCCATAGTGATTCTCCTTCACGTGTGAGGATTAGAACAAACTACTGATTAAGAAAACCCGACCATGACTCCACGCTACACCTTGCGGTGCACCATGGGAAACGAGCGAGCTATTCATCGGCGCGCGGCTTACGACATGGTGCTGCACGCTAATGAATCCTGGAAAAAAAGCTGCAGCCCTTGCGGGAAGCAGCTTTTCAAAGAGGGTGGAAAAAATTGGGAAGAAAGTCCGGTCACCCTGTTTCCAGGGTTTTCGCATTTTTGCCAGTTTCAAGCGACTACTAATACTAATCAACCGAACTATCTCCTATATTGCTGGAGGAAGCGCTGGTCTAGCTTTTTGTTACTCCCAATTCAGCGCACCACCAGTTTGATACTCAATCACTCTAGTCTCAAAAAAGTTTCTCTCTTTTTTCAGATCTATCATTTCTGACATCCATGGAAA
>JBBAQJ010000048.1:0-9269 GCA_040400365.1 Polynucleobacter sp.
AAACAGGCTTTGGGCGAGTTTCGGAATACTTAATCCCTGCGTTAGCCAAGGACCATGAAGTGCATGCACTCGCGGTTAACTGGCACGGCGACCCCAATGAAATGCAGCAGCATTGCAAGATGTATCCTGCAATGGCCTACGGCAGTGATCCATTTGGAGCCCATCGCATTCGTGATTTAGTTCAAACGATCAAGCCTGATTTGGTGTTTGTGTTGAACGATATTTGGGTGGTGATCAATCTATTTGATCAAATTAAAGATTTGCGTGAAGCGCTCGACTTCAAATTTGTCGTTTACACCCCCATTGACTCTTACGGCTTGTTCCCTGAACTGTTGGAACCTGTGAATCAATGGGACAAGCTCATCACTTACACAGAATTTGCGAAAGATGAACTGCACCTGATGGGCTACTCAAAGCCCATCGACGTGGTGGGTCATGGCACTGACTTCACCAAGTTCTTTCCCATTGACAAACAGGAAGCCCGCAAGATGCTTGGCGTGCCGGAGGATGTGTTTATTGTTTTCAATGGCAACAGGAATCAGCCGCGTAAGCGCATTGATTTGACTATTAAAGCTTTTGTTGAGTTTGCCAAGAACAAGCCTGATGCTCGCCTGTGGCTGAACATGGGCAAGAAAGACATGGGATGGGATTTAGTTCCCCTTCTGAAGCGCGTTGCTCGTGATCATGGCTATGACGCAACTGGCAAGCTAATTCTCACGAGTCCCAACTTTTCTACGCATAACTGTCTCTCCATTGAGCAGCTCAATCAGGTGTACAACGCTGTGGACGTTGGCGTAAATACTTGTATTGGCGAAGGATGGGGGCTTGTTAACACTGAACACGCTGCTACTGGTGTGGCGCAAATCGTCCCTGACCACACGAGCCTTCAGGAAATTTTCAATGGAGTGAGGCGGATTGAATGTCATGGCTCTGAAACTGATAGGAACTATGGCTTGGAGCGTATGCTCCCTGAGCCAGAAAACCTTGTCGAAATCTTGAATCATTACTACCACAACCGCGAAGAGCTTCAAATGGCGGGAGAATGGTGCTATGAACGCATTCACGAAGAACGTTTCACCTGGCCTTTCATCCAGCAGCAAATGTTGCAAATTATTGAGGAGCAGCTTCGCAAGCCAGCTCCTGAGGCAGAATTCAAGGGCTTCGGCACTCCTGTTCGCATCGGCTGATTCCCATGGAAATCTCTCAAATCTTTCTGAGCGATGCTGGCGATGAGCTATCGCCGTTTCTCAAGCATGCCACTGGCACTGTTAAGGCTGCGTTTCCTGATGCGAACCACACCATCTACACCAAGGAAACCCTGAGGCAATTTATTGCTGATAATTATGACGCCGATGTGCTTTGGGCTTATGACACACTGAAGCCCTATTCGTACAAGGCTGACCTTGGGCGTTTCTGTCTGCTGAACAAACTTGGCGGGTGGTACATGGATATTGCAGTGCGCGTTGTTAATCCAGTGGAAGTTGGCCCGCAAATCAAGATGCTGGCTTTTCGGGATATTCAACGCTTTAGTTTTACGAGCTGGGCTTGTGCCACCACTGTTCTCTATTCGCAAACAGCGAATCCAGCGCTTGTCACTGCCATCAATTTGATCGTGAAGAATTGCCACGAGAAATACTATGGCATAACGCCACTGTGCCCCACTGGACCGACACTTCTGGGACAAGCCTTGGCGATGAATGGTGGCCAGCCTGATTTCGTTTATGGCGATTATCTTGAGCTGACGCCCACTTATGAGCAGAAGAACCGTGCGTTTGTACTTCCCGATGGCACGATCATGGCCTGGAGTAAGCCTTCTGGCGGCGGCGACCTTACTGGTGTAGGGGCTAAGGGTGTGAATAATTACAACGAACTTTGGGCTCAACGTAACGTATATGCCTAACAGCGTTCCCCATTTGTACTGCTGCTGTATTGATCAGCGCCACCCTCGTTTCTTTTCCATGGCCCCAATGACGCCCGTAATTGGTGGGGCCACTTATCTCCCCAAAGAACGCCGTTCGTTTTACGAACAATATGGTTTCGCCATGGATGACACTGGCGATAATATCTCCTGTCTGAATCCATGGTTTGGTGACCTTACGCTTCTGTATTGGGCCTGGAAGAACGCAAAGGAAGATTACCTTGGGGTGTGTCAATATCGCAGGCCGTGGGAGGAGCAAGACTTGCTCGCCTCGGAGGAAGATGTGCTTTACGTGCCGCCGCCTGCAATGTTCGGCAGCGTAGAGCAGCAATACATGGAATGCCATTCGGTATTCAATGCCCCGTTGTTTACGAGGGAATTAGCAAAGCAGGGCCGCATTCCACTTACCTACGAGATGGTGGATCAAGCCTGGAGGCAGCAAAAATTTTATGGCTGCAATATGGCGAGAGGGCCCAAGATTTTGTTTGACAAGTATTGCAGCCTGGTGTTTGCGACAATGATGCCGCTATGGGAAGAACATCAGGAGCTTTGTCGCTCTCTCGACGGCTATCAGCAGCGCAGCATTGCCTTTGTTGCTGAGCGACTGATCACGGCTATCATCCTGAACAGTGAATACTTCTTTGGCCCTGGAAAGGTGAAGGAAGCTCGCATTGGTTTCATTGGCTGATCATGGGCTATAGCATCTACGGCGGCACTGGCATTATTGGTTCGTATTTTCTTGGGCTTTACGGCGGGCGCCCGCTGCTTCGTGATCAACTTGAACCAATGGACGATGACGTGCTGTATTTGATCAGCACAACAAGCAATACTTATTCCAATCCATTGCTTCACACTCAAACGAATATTGATTGCTTAATGAAGCGTCTTATTGCTTGCAAAGATGCTGGTGTTCAGACGTTTAATTTTGTCAGTTCGTGGTTTGTCTATGGGCCCCATAGTACAACTGTGAAGGAAAGCGATGCTTGCATGCCGAAGGGGCTTTATTCAATTACCAAGCGTTGCGCAGAGCAATTAGTTATTGATTACTGTTCGCATCATGGCATTGCTTGGCGAATTTTGCGCCTAGGCAATGTCTATGGAGGGTCGGACCGTAGCGATGGGCAGCGTAATGCCTTGCATTACATCGTGCAAGAACTCAAGGCGAATCGTCCAGTGGAGGGCGTGGGAGGCATGCGTCGTGACTTCATGCACATCTACGACACATGTCGTGCCATTGCTTTGGTTTGTAGCGATGGGGAAAGGAATAGTATTTACAACATTGGAAGCGGCGCAAGCACGTTTCAAAGCACTTGCATCAGCATGTGCAAAGAATTTTTAGGCAGCAAGAGCGTGGTGTCCTACCGCATCCACCGCAACAATGAGCAATCATTGGTCATGAGCCTAGACTGCGGCAAGCTTCAATCATTAGGCTTCTCTCCATTGATCTCATTGGAAGAGGGTCTCCACGACTTATGCACAAGCCAAAAGTTCTCTACTCCGGTCCATTTTTCGATGGGGCTGAAATAGAAGCGGCGATTGATTGCCTGAAAGGAGGAGGGTGGCTACCTTCGGGGCCGAATGTCGCCAAGTTTGAGCGCGAATTCTCCAAGAAGTTTGGCTTCTCTGAAAGCTTAATGGTGAATAGCGGCAGCTCTGCAAATCTGGTGATGATTGCAGCGCTTAAGCAATATTTCAACTGGCCCGATGGCGCAGAGGTGATTGTAAGTGTTGTAGGTTTTCCTACTACCATTGCGCCTATTCTGCAAAATAATTTAGTACCCCGTTTTGTAGATATTGAATGGAATAGTCTCAATTGGGACTTAGACGAAGTGGAAGCTGCTATTAACGAAAACACAGTTGCAGTATTTAGCAGTCCAGTGTTAGGCAATGCTTATGACCTTGATCGCTTAATTGATATTTGTGATCGCCATGATATTTTGCCAGTAGCAGATGGCTGCGACTCGCTTGGTAGCAAATGGCGGGGAGAGTGGCTTTCTAAATACTTCGTTGCGTCTTCCTGTTCGTTTTACCCGGCTCATCACATTACAACGATGGAGGGAGGAATGGTTTCATCGTCCCTCCCAGGATTTAATAAGCTTGCCCGAAGCTTTGCCTGGTGGGGGCGTGATTGCTATTGCGTCGGTGAATGCAACCTGCTAACGAATGGCACTTGCGGCAATCGCTTTGACAAGTGGCTTGATGATTACGATGCGCCAGTAGATCACAAGTATGTTTTCAGCACCATTGGCTACAACTTGAAGCCGCTTGATTTACAGGGAGCTGTTGGCTTAGTTCAGTTGAATAAGTTCGATGAAATCCATCGGAAACGCCGCGATAACTACGAACGTATTCGTCAAATTTTGCTGCATCTCCCTCATTCAGTGCGAGTGGTACAAGAGCGCGAAGAAGCCGAGACGAGCTGGTTTGGTGTGCCCATCATTTGCGAACGTCCGAGCCTGAAGCATGCCCTGCAGAAATATTTTGAAGACCATGGGGTGCAGACAAGGAACTACTTCGCTGGTAATTTACTACTGCATCCTGGTTATAAACATTTGGGTAATGCAAAAGACTTTCCTAATGCTTATGAAGTGTTGAATAAAGTGTTTTTCCTTGGCTGCCATCCTGGCATGCAAGACGAACACTTTGAGCACATTGAAACAGTAATGCGTAATTTCGCCTGCGAACACGGCATTATTGCCGATGGTTATAGTTGGGATATTGCAGTGTGAGTGATGACCAAGAAAGAAAAGCAAGCAAAGCTTCGCAAGGTGCTTCGCGAATTCAAGGCGGGCACGCTCAAGAGTAGCAGCGGCGAAAAGGTGACAAACCAGCGTCAAGCACTGGCCATCGCCCTCAGCTCGGCTGGTATGACAATGAAGAAGAAGGATGCCAGCGAGGAATACATGCGAGCCTTCATCCGTCAAGTATTGAAGGAAGAAGAGGCAATGGAGGAAGAGAAGGAAATGGAGGAGGAAGAAGACGATTAGCCATTTTCTCCATCGCCCTTAAGATGATGGAAAAGCGAAAGGCCAATGGGTGAATACGTGCGCGTGTTGGAAGACGAAGAAGACGGTATTGGCATCATGAAGGCGCTGGCGATTCTGTCGGCACACGAACATCGCAATACGTCCCATTGGCGTCTTGTTGAACGGCAGCATTTCAAGAATGGCCGTCTCGACGAGACACATATTTTCGTGGAAAGCTTCTACGAAAAGCCCGATGAATATTTCGAGCCAGTCAAGATGCTTATGTTTGAGGCAGAAGCCATCGCTAAGTCTTACGTGATGGAAAATATCCAAGCTCAACTGGACGATATTCGCGGCGAAGACGACGACGGTGATTGATCGACAGATGCAAAATAATTAGGCATGCCCAGAAACCAAAGCACGCACAGCCCATATAATCCGCTCAGACTCGCCAACTGAGCTGCCGATGGCTCATTTTCTCCGCGCTCAATGCGGCAATAAGTTGATTGACTGATATGTAATTGGCGAGCAATATCCCTTTGGGATAAGCCGCTTTGCTCTCTTGCGTCTTTCAGGCGCGACGCTATCAATAGTCGCCTTTGCGGATGGGGTAGCTTCGCGGCGCTAATTTTGCTTGCGTATATTTTCATAGCATTGCCTTCTTTTCGAGCGTCCAGCCACCCGAGTGATTCCTCTCGCCGTTCAGAACTTTCATTAGATTTTGGCGATTTAGCCTGTAATTCCTGCACGTCTCACGAAGATTTTGCGTAACAATAATTACTCCGTCAAAATTTCTTAGGACGAAGAAAAAACCTCGGCCGCCTGCGGATCTCGCTCGACTGATTTTACGGCTTCTCGAAAATTTCTGTTGCGGAGTCAGGCGGTCATAATAATCAGGGGGGCAAGTAAAGCCAGTGCTTGTTTGCTTGCTGCGATTGACGAAGTGAGGATTGCGATCGACTTGATAAAAATTGTGCAATGCGATTTCCGCCTGCAACGCCTCCTCGGGTAACTCAAAGGTTTGAATCACAATTTTCTCGCTTGGATGAAACGTCTTGTCACTAAAACTCCCCATATATGGGTCTTGTTCGGGAGGTACTGTAGAGCTTCGTTTTCCTATATACCCTCTTCCCCACGGTTCGTAGGAATAATAGACGTAGTGCCACCGATCTCGCATTTTGATTCAGACGTGAATCACTCGTCGTATCATAACTTATTTTTTTGTAGGTAGTATGTGCTTATGGATTTACGCCCGTGCTTTCGCTACGACGTATCTCAAATTAGTGATTATCAAATCACTGACGAGGGGTATTTGAGGGTCCGCGCCCGCATTGCGCGCGCGGGCATTCAGTCGTACACGGATGCAAGTGGCGGTGTCCGCTTGGAGTACCGCCCTGAAGCAGAGGTGGCTTCGCAAGAGGCCCTAGATAGCTTCAAGGGAAAATGTTTGACCAAAGAGCATCCACCAGTGCTGCTTGACGCGTCGAACACTAAAGACTACGCAGTTGGTTTTACCAGCTCAGACGTCTCGTATTCCGATGGCTTCGTTGAATCCACGGTGACCGTTACCGATAAAGGAACGATCGAAGAGATCATGCGAGGTGATATTCGCGAAGTCTCGTGTGGGTACAAAGTCGAGTATGTTGCAGAGCCTGGCATCGCGCCGGACGGTCAACATTACGACGGTTACCAAAAAAATATTCGTGGTAACCATGTTGCCATTGTCAAAAGAGCAAGAGGAGGGGCAAATGTTCGCCTCATGCTCGACTCAGCGGATGCCGCTGTGACTGAATTAATCACTTCTCAAACCGGAGAAATTATGTCCGCAAACATTGTGTTTGACGGCGTTTCGTTTGAGGCTGATCCTGCCCTTGCAGCCGCCGTGTCGGCTGAGCGTGAAGACGCGAAGGCAAGCTATGCCGAAATGAAGCGCAAATACGACGAAATGATGTCCGAAGCTTCCAAAATGAAGGAAGAAATGGATGCCATGGAGAAGGAAATGAAGGGCAAAATGGACAGCGCCGAGGGGCGTGCCGATGCCCTGGAGCAAGAACTGGAAGCCGTCAAGGCTGATCTGGAAGCTGCTAAGCAAGTGAACATTGATTCACTTGTGGAAGAGCGTCTTGCTCTAATTGATAAAGCTCGCATCAATCTTGATAGCGAGTTTGATTTCGCTGGCAAAACTGCCCGTGAAATCATGGAAGCCAGCATTAAGCACGTGCGTGGCGATTCCATCGACCTGTCGGAGCGTTCCGACGATTACGTGCAAGCGATGTTCGACACCCTGGCTGAGACCGCCGTTCGCGGCGATTCCATTGCCACGGACGAACTGCGTAAAGCTGTTGCTTCTCTGGCAACTCCCGTTGCTGCTCCCTCCTCGTACGTCGAGCGACTGCAGAACGCTTGGAAAAACCCCCTCTCCGTTACTAAGGAGCGCTGATCCATGGCCGTTACTTTTACCACTTCTGGTACTGCCTCGGCGGGTGGTGTGCAGCAGAGCTATGAGCTGCAGCACGAAGCCCTGCTCGAAGGCCAACTGTCCGACATTCGCGACAACACCATTGGCACCTACGTGAACGAAACCGGCGCTGTGCTGGCTTTCGGTAACGTTGTTGTGTACAACTCTGGTGGTACTGTTGCAAACTCTGCTGCCACTATTTCCGGCTCCAGCGATGTTGTGCTGGGTCTGAACGTGCTCACCTATGTTGATGAAACTGCCCTGGATAGCAACAGCCGTCCTGGTGTGAAGGCTCAGCAAGTGTGCAACGTGGCCAACGAAGGTGCTGTTGCCGTGTACGTCACTGGCGCCGTCACCCCTGCTTCGCCCGTCCGCGTGCTTTATAGCGCTAGCGGCACTGGCAAGGCTGGTCAGTTCAGCCATGCTTTCGCTTCCGGCAAAACTGTCCGTCTGTCTAATGCTCGTTTCCTGACTTCGACCACCACCAGTGGCGTGGCCATTCTGGAGCTGAACGGTCCGAGCTTCACCCTCTCTGCTGATTCCTGATAGGAGGCATCACAATGACTGAATTCCGTATGGATGAAGCTGGTCTGTTTCTTGAGCGCCAGCTTGAATTTATCCGCCCTCAGGTTTTTGAAGTTCAGTACGCTGACATCAAATACCCGACGATCCTGCCTGTGACTGGCGAAGCTGGTCCTGGCGCACAAACCTTCACCTATCGGATCATGGATTCGACTGGTGAGTTCCGTCTGATTGCTGATGCTGCTGATGATCTGCCGCGTGCCGACATCAGCCAAGTTGAGAAGAGCATCAACATTCGCTCCTTCGGTGGTTCCTTCGGTTATACCGTGCAGGAACTGCGTGCCGCTCAAATGGCCAACATCGCTCTTGAGCAGCGTCGTGCTTCTGCTGTGCGTCGCGCTTATGAAGAGAAGGTGGAAGAAGTGGCGATGTTCGGTGAGTCCTCCGTGGGTCTTTCCGGCTTCTTCAACAACAGCACTGTTGATGTGATTGCCGCTGATAAGTGGTTCACCAGCAGCGGCACCACTGCTCAGGAAATGCTGGAACTGCTGAACTATGGCGTGACTGCCATTGTGAATGCTTCCAAGATGAAGGAGCAGCCTGATACCATCCTGCTGGCCTACGAAGATTTCCGCGTGATCTCGACCACCCGGAACTCCGATTCTTCGGACGTGACTGTGCTGGAATACTTCCTGCGCACCAACCCCTATATCACTTCCATTGAGCCCATCAATCAGCTTGATGCTGACAACAGTGTGCTCAACACCAATCGTATGGTGGTGTACAAGCGGGATCCCCAGAAGGTGCAACTGCACATTCCTCAGCCCCTGGAACTCTTCCCGCCGCAACAGCGTGGTCTGGAGTTCATTGTTCCTGCTCATGCTCGCGTGGGTGGCGTGGCCATCTACTATCCCAAGAGCGTGATCTACGTGCAGGCTTCTGCCTGATAGGGAGCTTTCAATGCTTGGGCGCTATGCTTGACGCAGTTCTTTTTGAACAATACAAATGCTGATTGCATATCGCCCTGAGCTTGAAAACCCGCCGCGTGAAGGTGGGTTCGGCATCATCACTGAAGTTGGCATGATCCAGCTCAGTCCAGGCGTTAACACTGATGTGCCGGATACCAAGTGGGAAGTGGCCAAGAACAATGGCACGGTGAAGCGGCTGATGAGTCTCGGTGCTATCGAGGAAGTAAAAGCCCCTGCAAAGGTGGAAGATGTTCCTCATAACATCGAAACCCTTACTAGCCTTCCCATGGTTGAAGCTCTTCGCATCATGGATGTGATGTACAAAGAGGAGCAGCTTGAAGACTGGAAGAAAGTTGAAGGTCGTCCGCGTGTGCGGAGTGCCATCAATAAGCGTCTTGAAGCCATTCGTATCGGGAAGGTGTGATCATGACCGTCAC
>JBBAQJ010000049.1:0-9226 GCA_040400365.1 Polynucleobacter sp.
TGCTGCTGGTACGGGCAACCCATTCTTTACGACCGACACTGCGGCCGCATTGCGTGCTGCAGAAATGGGAGTCGAGGTGATGCTCAAAGCAACCAAGGTGGATGGTATTTACAGCAGCGACCCTAATAAAGATCCAAGCGCAACGTTGTACCCCACTATTACTTTTGATGAGTGCCTTATCAAAAATCTTCAGGTGATGGATGCAACTGCATTTGCTTTATGTCGCGATCGAAAATTACCTATCCGTGTGTTTTCGATCTTAAAACCAGGCGCATTATTAAGTGTTGTGCGGGGCGAGCCAGAAGGTACCCTAGTTCACGTTTAAAAGGAGAGTGGCATGTCGGCTGGACAAATAAAGACCAATGCAGATCAAAAAATGCAAAAGTCGATTGAAGCGTTTAAAGCTAATCTCGCAAAAATCAGAACGGGTCGTGCTAATCCAGGAATTTTGGAGCACCTGATGGTGGATTACTACGGTAATCCAACCCCAATCTCGCAAGTTGCTAATTTAGGCCTGGCCGATGCACGCACCATTAATGTGACCCCTTGGGAAAAAAATATGGTCGCGGTGGTTGAGAAAGCGATTCGCGAATCAGACCTTGGTCTTAATCCCGCAACTCAGGGTACGGTGATTCGGGTGCCAATGCCCCCATTGACCGAGGAGCGTCGCAAAGAGTTGACCAAGGTTGTGAAAGCAGAGGGCGAAGAGACCAAAGTGGCCATTCGTAATTTACGACGTGATGCCAATGAGCATTTAAAGCGCTTGACCAAAGATAAAGAAATCTCCGAGGATGATGAGCGTCGTGCCCAAGACGAGATCCAAAAACTGACCGATAAGTTTGTGGCCGATGTGGATAAATTAGTAGTTGAAAAGGAAAAGGAAATCATGACGGTTTAACCGTCATGCTTTGGTCAAATGACCCAAGACACTACCAGCTCCACGCTTGCTGTCCCTGCCGTTGGAAGCGTTCCTCGGCATGTGGCCATCATCATGGATGGTAATGGTCGTTGGGCAACTAAACGATTTATGCCGCGTGTAGCTGGCCATTCAGAGGGGCTTGAAGCGGTTCGCAAGGTCGTTGAGGAGTGCGTCAAGCAAAACGTTCAATACTTGACCTTATTTGCCTTCAGTTCCGAGAACTGGCGTAGACCCCCTGAGGAAGTTGGATTTTTAACAAAGCTCTTTCTCAAATCTCTCCGCAAAGAGGTTGCTCGCCTTGCTGAAAATAATATTCGTCTGAAGATGATTGGCGCCCTCAGTCGCTTTGGACGTGCCATTACCGAAATGGTGGAGTTCTCGGAAGAAAAAACGAAGGATTGCAATCGTTTAACCCTCACCATTGCCGCCAATTACGGTGGGCGCTGGGATATTTTGCAGGCGATGCAAAAAGCACTTGTACAAAACCCTCATCTTGATCCAGAGAGTATTTCCGAGGAGTGGTTGGCCCCCCATCTTTCGATGGCCTATGCGCCCGAGCCTGATTTATTTATTCGGACCGGTGGTGAGCAGCGGGTGAGTAATTTCCTCCTGTGGCAATTGGCATACACCGAACTCTATTTCACGGATATCCTTTGGCCAGACTTTGATGCGGCTGAGTTACAAAAAGCGTTTCTCTGGTATGCCCAGCGGGAGCGTCGCTTTGGTCGCACCAGTGCACAGCTGGTAGAAGAATCTAATCCCATTCCATTATCTGATGCCGTCTAATTGGCATGCTTAAAACTCGGATTGTCACCGCCGTCATCATGCTGGCCATTTTGTTGCCAGTATTGTTTTTATTACCCCCGATCTATCTTTCTGGATTATTTCTGCTAATCCTGGTAGCAGCCGCGTGGGAGTGGAGTCGCTTAATCGCCCCCAATGCATCGTACGCAGCCTATTTTTATGCATTGGTATGCACCATGGCTGTTCTTTTTCTATGGTTCTTTGCAGTGCCAACGGTGGAAATCGCTTTACTGAGTATCGCGCTAGCGTTTTGGATTATTGGTATGCCGATGATCCTGTCCCAAGGGATTCATCTTTCCTTGTTACGGTGGCGATTTATATTTAGTGTCCTTGGCTTCATTATTTTGCCAACCGCGTGGCTATCTCTGGATGTACTTCGTGAAATCGGCTTATGGTGGTTATTAAGCGCTTTGATATTAGTTTGGCTCGCTGATATTGGTGCTTATTTTGTTGGTAAGTCCTTTGGTCGACGAAAGCTTGCGAGCCAAATAAGTCCGGGTAAGTCTGTGGAAGGGGCTCTCGGTGGCCTAGCCCTCTGTTTGGTGTACGCCATCGGCTGTGCACACTATTTACCGGCGGGCGATACCCTATTTGGATCGTTTCAGTCGAAATGGGGCTGGGGATGGATGCTTCTCATGACTACGGTGTTGGTGGCTTACAGCATTATGGGAGATCTATTTGAGTCACAACTCAAGCGGATCGCGAAAGTGAAGGACAGCAGCCATTTATTGCCGGGTCATGGAGGCTTTTTGGATCGTGTCGATGCTTTATTACCGGTCATGCCAATCGCTGCATTATTCTCGATAATGGTGAGAAACTAAAAAACGACCCCCCTTATGCACGACCTCATCACCCGCAATCTCTGTATCTTAGGATCCACTGGATCGATCGGCATGAATACGCTTGATGTGGTACGCGCTCATCGAGATCAATTTAAGGTAAGCGCGCTCACTGCTGGTCGGCAAATCGAACGTTTGGCCGAGCAATGTTTGGAGTTCAGACCCAAGATCGCAGTTGTGCATTCAGCCGATGATGCCAACACCCTAAAAAGACTGCTTGAAGGTAAGGGTTTATCGATTACCGTGCATCATGGCGAGGCGGGTCTCATTGCCGCAGTCGCAGAAAGTGACTGCGATACCGTGATGGCAGCCATTGTTGGTGCCGCGGGTCTTTTACCCACCTTGCGCGCGGCTGAGCTTGGTAAGCGGGTGTTACTTGCGAATAAAGAGTCTCTGGTAATGTCCGGTGATATTTTTATGAATGCCGCAATCCAAGGTGGCGCAGAGTTATTACCAATCGATAGTGAACACAATGCAATTTTTCAGTGCTTGCCACCGCACTTCACGAGTCCCAAAAATACCTCGCGTATGAAAGAGCATTTGGGGGTTGAGGAAATTTGGTTAACGGCTTCCGGTGGCCCTTTCCGCAATACCCCAATCGATCAACTGGCGAACATCACACCAGATCAGGCATGTGCTCATCCAAATTGGGTGATGGGTCGCAAAATTTCAGTTGATTCTGCAACCATGATGAACAAAGGTCTTGAAGTGATTGAGGCGCATTGGTTGTTTGGTTTGCCGCTCGAGCAAATTAAGGTGCTTATTCATCCGGAGAGCGTGGTGCATTCCATGGTGCGTTATCGAGATGGTTCGGTCATGGCTCAGCTCGGACAGCCAGATATGCGCACACCCATCGCATTTGGCTTGGCCTGGCCCAATCGAATTGATGCTGGCGTTGCACCTCTCAATTTGACCCAATTGTCCGGTTTGCACTTTACTGAGCCCGATCTTTTGCGTTTTCCATGCCTAGGCCTCGCCTTTGCCGCTGCAAGGCAAGGAGGGACAAGCCCGACGGTGCTAAATGCTGCGAATGAGATTGCCGTCGCTGCATTTTTAGAAGGTCGCTTGCCATACCTAAAAATAGCCCAGGCTGTTGAGTTCGCACTGAATCAGCTTCCCAGTCAAAAGGCGGGATCCTTAGATGAGGTTTTAACGGTTGATCGAGAGGCTCGCCTTAAAACCAGTGATTGGATTGCACGTCAATAAGCATGGAAGCGATTTCAACACTTCTTTACTTCTTAATCACCATTGGGATCTTGGTGAGTTTTCATGAATTTGGCCATTACAGCGCCGCTCGGATGTGCGGGGTGAAGGTATTGCGGTTTGCAGTTGGTTTTGGCAAACCACTTCTAACCCTGAAGTCAAAATCAGGAACCGAATGGGTCATTGCTGCGATTCCTTTGGGCGGCTATGTGAAGCTTTTGGATGGGCGCGATTCGGAGCAGCAGATACCAGCAGAGGAGCAAGCGGTTGCCTTTGATACTCAGCCCTTATGGCAGCGCTCATTGATTGTTGCTGCCGGTCCGCTAGCCAACTTCTTATTGGCAATTGTTCTGTTGGCATTCATCTATATCAATGGCGTGCCCCAATTACCTGCACAAATACAGGCACCGGCTGATCAAACCTTGGCAGCCCAGTTGGATATGGAAAAGGGTGATGAGATTTTGGCTTGGAAGAGTGCGGGTGAAGACCAATTTATACCGATTGTGAGCTGGAATGATCTACGCTGGCGTTTATTGGATGCCATCACCGCAGAGCGCGGCTTCTCGTTGGAGCTTGAGGCGGAGTCTGGTAAGCGCCACATCGTCGAATTTAAGGGAGATGCATTGCCCCGCCTCTCCCCGGGCACGGACCCCTTTGCACGTTTGGGTATCCTGCCCATTCCAGGTAAAGATGCCGAGGGGAAGTCCACATGGTTTGAACTCCAGCTCGGCCTAATCGACTCTCTGGTTTATGCCAGCGAACGGGTTTGGTTGATTACTAAGGTCTCGACCCGAATGATGATCGGCTTAATTACCGGGGAGACCTCCTTAAAACAGCTAAGTGGCCCGATTAGCATTGCCGATATGGCGGGTAAATCCGCTCAGTTTGGCTGGCAATCCTTCGTTTCTTTTCTGGCACTTCTTAGTATTAGTATTGGCTTGCTAAATCTCATCCCTTTGCCAATGTTGGATGGCGGTCAGCTCCTGTATGATGCATGGGAGTTGGTCTCTGGAAAGCGCTTATCCAGTCAGTTGCAAGCAGTTTTTCAGCGATTTGGCTTTATATTGATTATTGCACTCACACTATTTGCTGTATTTAACGATCTCCAACGCTTATTTTTGTCTTCATGATCCGTTTTTCGTCACTTCCCAATCGTCTGACGCATTGTTTAGCTTCTTGCTTTTGCATCATTCTGTTGGTCATTGCTGGATTTAATCAGCCAGCTCTTGCTGCGGACTCATTTATTGTCAAAGATATTCGGATTGAAGGTTTGCAGCGGGTTGAGCCTGGTACCGTATTTAGCTATCTCCCCGTTCAAGTGGGTGAGCGCTTTACTCCTGAAAAGGCAGCTGATTCGATTAAAGCCTTGTACGCCACCGGATTTTTTCGGGATGTTCAGATTCAGGCACAGGGTGACGTCTTAATTGTGATTGTGGACGAGCGTCCCACGATTTCTCGTATTGAGTTCACGGGCATGAAGGAGTTTGACCCTGAAGTGGTTCGCAAATCATTGCGAAGCGTCGGGGTCGCAGACGCACGTTTTTATGACAAGGCCTTAATTGATAAAGCGGAGCAGGAGCTCAAGCGTCAATACGTGAGTAAGGGATTGTTTGCTGCGGAGGTGGTTACAACAGTTACTCCAGGAGCTCGTAACCAAGTGGCGATCTTCTTTAATATTGATGAAGGGCCGGTAGCCAAGATTAAAGAGATTAACTTTATTGGCAACAAAGTATTCAGTGAAAGCACCTTGCGCGGTGAGATGCAGTTGCAAACCGGTGGTTGGCTGTCGTGGTACTCCAAAGATAATTTGTACTCAAAGCAAAAGCTAACTGCTGATCTCGAGACCATTCGTTCGTATTATCTCAATCGGGGCTATCTCGAGTTTGTGATCGAATCGACCCAGGTTTCTATTACCCCGGATAAACGCGATATCTATCTGACAATCAGTATTCGTGAGGGTAATAAATTTACCGTCAAGAACATTAGTCTGGCCGGGGAATTGCTGGGCAAGGAAAAAGAGTTTCAGTCTCTCTTGACGATTAAAGCGGGTGATACTTTCTCATCGGCAAAGTTAGCGGAAAGTACCAAGGCTATTGCTGAAAAGTTAGGTTCGTATGGCTATGCCTTTGCGGTAATTAATCCGCAGCCCGATATCCGACGTGATTTGAATGAGGTTGATATCACGCTGGTGATTGATGCGGGTCGGCGAGTGTATGTGCGTAAAGTCGAAATTACGGGCAACTCAAAGACCCGAGATCTGGTAATTCGGCGTGAAATGCGACAGTTTGAGAGCGCCTGGTTTGATAGTGAAAAGATCCGAATTTCTAAGGAGCGGATTGGTCGAACCGGCTATGTGAAGGATAGTGAAATCACCACCGCCGATGTTTCTGGCTCGCCCGATCAAGTCGATGTGAACGTGAAGGTTGAGGAAAAGCCAACCGGTGCGATCTCGATTGGTGCTGGATTTTCTTCCACTGAAAAATTGATCTTGACCGCTGGTATTAATCAAGAAAATGCGTTTGGAACTGGAACCAGTATCGGCCTTAATTTCTCGCTCGGCAAGATTAATCAATCCGTAGCACTTTCGCAGTACGACCCTTACTTCACAGAAGATGGTATCAGTCGCTACACCGACTTTTTCTATCGTTCTAATAAGCCTCTGTATTACGCGGGTGATCCTGACTATCAGATTAAGTCTTTTGGTACGAACTTAAAGTTTGGCGTGCCTTACACCGAGGTTGATCGGGTATTTTTTGGAACCGGCCTCGAGTTTTTTGATATCTACGTGACTCAAAATACCCCACAACCCTATCAGACCTATGTGCAAGACTGGGGCCAAACCATTCCAAGTCGACTACAAACTTATAACATTCCAATTACGGTTGGCTGGGCACGCGACGGCCGTGATAGTGCACTGATTCCATCCAAAGGATCTTTACAGCGTTTATCAGGAGAGGTTGGAACCCCTCTTGGTAATTTGCTGTTCTACCAATTAAACGCTCAATATCAGCAATACCACTCATTCTCCAGGGGCAATATCTTGTCTTTCAATGGTGAAATCGGCTACGGTGAGGGTTACGGTAACAAGCCATATCCGATTACCAAGAACTACTTCGTGGGTGGTATTGGCTCGGTCAGGGGGTATGCACCCGGATCGCTTGGGCCGAAGTATTTCAACACCAACACAGGCACATTCTTGCCGACTGGCGGTCAGTCCAAGATCGTCACCAATATTGAATATACCTTCCCGGTTCCTGGTTCGGGGGCAGATAAAACCTTGCGCCTCTTTACCTTTGCGGATGGCGGTAATGCCTTCCAGGACATCAACTTGGTTCTACGGTACTCCTACGGAGTGGGTTTATCATGGATATCCCCATTGGGCCCGTTAAAATTTAGCTACGGTATTCCAATCAATGCACAGCCGACGGATAATATCCAAAGACTGCAGTTTCAGGTGGGTACAGCGTTTTAATCGTAAGGAAAATGATGATGATTCAGGGATTAATGACCAAAGGGTCTAAATTAGTTATAACTGTATTTTTGACGGGTATTTGTTCTCTCGCTTTGGCTCAAGAAGCTGCACCTCGTATTGCGTTTGTAAATGCCGAGAAGATTTTTGTTGAGTCCAATATGGCAAAAGCAGCCCAATCGCGTTTGCAAAATGAGTTTGCAAAACGTCAAAATGAAATTCGGGATGGCGCACAGAAAATTAAGGCCGCTGCAGAGAAATTAGATAAAGACGCTGCCGTGATGCCTGAGGCTGAGAGAATTCGAAAGCAGAGGGAGTTGGCCGACTTTGACCGTGAATTGCAACGTAAGAATCGCGAGTTAAACGACGATGCCAATCAACGTAACGCCGAGGAGCGAGCAAAAATTGCAGAAAAGGCAAATATTGCCATTCGGCAAGTGGCTGAACAACGCAAGATTGATGTGATTTTTCAGGAACCCCCAGCCTACCTCAATCCGAGACTTGATGTGACCGATGAGGTTATAAAGGTCTTAAATAACCTTAAGTAATTCAGATGCCAACCGCCCTCGAGCTAGCCGAACAATTTCAAGTTAGCTTGGTGGGGGATGGTTCCCGATCATTACGAGGGCTTGCTCCGCTTGAGCGAGCCCAATCCGACGAGATCTCCTTTCTATCGAACCCCCTCTATCGCCAACAGGCGCTTGATAGTGGTGCGGGTGTATTGATCGTCAGTGAAGCAGACTTGCAGTTCTTGCAAGGCCATTCTCGGTCTGCAAAGACCACCTACCTTGTTTCAAAAAATCCCTATGCCAGCTTCGCCAAAATAGCGCAGTGGTTTGCAAAGCAAAGTGCTTCAATCTACTCCCCAGGAATTAGTCCCATGGCAGTCGTGGATAAAACTGCCGTGATCCACGCCTCATGCCATATTGGACCCTTTGTCCAGATTGGCCCTGGAGTTCGTTTGGGAGAGCGTACGGTTCTTCTGGGTCAAATCAGTATTGGTGAGGGCGCCACCTTAGGTGATGATTGCCTCATTTATCCCAACGTGACTATTTATCACGATTGTGCAGTGGGTGATCGCTGCATTATTCATAGCGGTGCCGTGATTGGTGCCGACGGCTTTGGCTTTGCCCCTGATTTTTCATCGCAAGGTGGTCAATGGCTCAAAATCCCACAAACGGGTGGGGTGAGGATTGGTCAGGATGTTGAAGTGGGCGCTTGTACGACGATTGATCGGGGTGCGATGGCGAACACCACGATTGGCGATGGTTGCAAGATCGACAACCAAGTGCAAATTGCCCACAACGTGGAAATTGGTGTTCATACCGTGATCGCTGGATGCGCCGCCATCGCTGGTAGTACGACCATTGGCAATTACTGCGTGATTGGCGGCAATGCCAATTTTGCAGGCCATCTTCAGATTGCAGACCGTACCACCGTATCGGGTGGCACCCCTGTAATTCGTTCCATTACCGAGCCTGGTACGCACATTACCGGCGTTTTCCCTTCGATGCCCCATTCCGCCTGGGAGCGAAATGCTGCGATTTTGCGCGGACTGGATAAAATACGGGAGCGGATTCGGAGCCTTGAGAGCAAACCATCCGATTCGGTTAGTAAACCCGATCAGTAACTTTTTTATGGATACGCTATGAGTCAAGCAGTGATTGATATTCACAGGATTCTGAAACTACTACCCCATCGATATCCATTTTTGTTGGTTGATCGGGTCATTGAGTTAGATCCTGGAAAAACCATCAAAGCATTGAAAAATGTCACGATGAATGAACCGTTCTTTCAAGGGCATTTCCCAGACTTTCCTGTGATGCCCGGTGTTCTCATTATTGAAGCCCTAGCTCAAACTGCAGCACTCTTAACATTTTCTGAAGAGCATGACCCCGAGGATGTGTATTACTTTGCCGGAATTGATGGCGCACGTTTTAAACGGATCGTATTGCCTGGTGATCAGCTCATCATGCACGCTACATTTGAGCG
>JBBAQJ010000050.1:0-8824 GCA_040400365.1 Polynucleobacter sp.
TCCGGCATTGGCTACTCCAGTTACAAAGAGCATGCCCACACTATCTCCACCCCAGACGAAGTCTTTTAGATAGTTCGTATTCCTGGCAGCAAACTTACCTGCATTCTCACCAATCACGAATTCATTCCAGATCGCCATGGGATCGGGATCGAATACAAACCACAGAGCAAATAAGCCCAGCGCAATCAGGCCGATCGAAATCACTTTGAGGAGGTCGCGCTGGATGCATTCCATCACCCGACGATCGCGCCATTGCCAATACCAAAGAGTTAATACCAGGCAGGCAGGAACGATGTATGCCACCGACTTGTAGAGTAATGCGCAACCAAAAGCAAGCCCCGTAATTAGAGGGAACAGGAATCTAGAGTCGGCGAGTCGCTTACCAACGATGAGCAACAGAAAAAATGGAAGGGATAGCCAAAAAATCTCTGGAGGCTCGGCTAGATACGGACGTCCATAGCGATAGGTATTAAAGAAGGCAAGCCAAATAACCCCAGCCAATACTCCAGCTGAGAGATTTTTACTCATTGCGACCGCACTCAACACAATCAGAAGAGTAGTGAGTGCGGTGTAGACCAAACTTGGCCAACGTAGGTTAATTAGTGACCATGCGTTGCCATGATCGGTTGAGAGCATCCCCTGCCAGAACAACAATGGCGGCTTGGTATTTTTAATACCGACCATATCTGACTGCATCGGTAACCATGCATCCGCGGCATTGGTCATACGAACAATATGAGCGTAGGGGTACTCATCGCCATTCTTGGGAGCGAAACGACTATCGACCCCATAAAAATAGGTAACGCATGCCAAAACGAGCCCAAACAGAATCGAAGGAATGGAGATGGGCGCTTGCATACGCGATAGTTTATTAGCCTACCGTTTAGGACTCTTGAATTCCTGAATATATTTGCATTAAAACTAGGGAAAACCTTAATCCCGGGACATCCTCTGGGTTATATCATTATGACTAAGATATTAAATAGATGAGACATTCCCCGAAACATTGCCTATCCATCATTTAATATGACGAAAGCTTTTTTGTTGTTCGCATAAAAACCAATGGAGATTATCAAAATGCACTTTCCATCTTCACGTAAGCTTAAGCTCGCAGGGCTTAGCATCGGCACCACAGGTTTGCTGACCTTTAGCGCTATTGCTGCAAGTCAGACCAGTCCGGCCAATATCAATCAACTCTCCTTGGCGGCTACCTGCGCCAATTGCCATGGCACGAATGGGGTTGGTGTTCCAAATGCAGGGATGCCACAAATTAATCATTTATCGCCCGATGCGATGTTGACTCAACTCAAGGCCTTTAAGAGCGGTGCGCGCACTGGAACCATCATGCATCAATTAGCCAAGGGCTATACCGATGAGCAGCTCCAAACCATTGCCAATGTGCTTGGCAAAAAATAATTGAGGATAAAAAAATGGATCGTCGTCACTTTCTAGGTGTTAGTTCAGCTGCTTCTCTCGGTGTATTAGCCGGTTGTGCAAGCAGCCCTCCTGTCAATATCAGCAAGGCCAATGTGGTGGTCGTTGGCGGTGGTTATGGTGGAGCAACAGCCGCAAAGTATGTGCGGATGTTCTCAAACAATACCGCTCAAGTTACCTTGATTGAACCCAATACAGAATTTATCTCCTGCCCAATGTCCAATTTAGTGGTCGGTGGTCACACCACCATCGCTAATATCTCGACTCCCTATGACAACCTGACCAAGCGTCACGGCATTAAGATTGTGAAGGATATGGTGGCCTCCATTGATCCGAAGCAAAAGACCATTCGTTTGGCCTCAGGCGGCTCAATGAAGTACGACAAGCTAATCTTGTCACCTGGTATTGGTCTCATGATGGATACCATCAAAGGCTTGGATAAAGCCAATCAAGAAGGTGTAACGGTCCAAGCATGGAAAGCCGGTCCTGAGACTGTCCTGCTTCGCAAGCAACTGGAGTCCATGAAAGATGGCGGCGTTTATGCAATCTCCATTCCCATGGCACCGTATCGCTGCCCTCCCGGACCTTATGAGCGGGCTTGCCAAGTTGCCAGTTACTTTAAGCAATTTAAGCCCAAGTCGAAGGTATTGATCTTGGATGCGAATGATGATGTGACCTCCAAAGGCGGTCTATTTAAGAAAGCTTGGGCTTCGATGTACCCCGGCATGATTGAATACCGTCCGAAGCACAATGTGGTTGAGGTTGATAGCAAAACCAAGACTCTCAAATTTGATGTGCAAAATGACGTCAAAGCTGATGTACTGAATGTTTTGCCCCTCATGCGCGCTGGCGATATCGCAGTACGCACCGGGATTGCCAACTCGAATGCCCGGTGGGTCAATGTGAACTACATCAATTTTGAATCCACTGCTGCCAAAGACATTCATGTTCTTGGTGACTCGATTCAAATTGCACCACTGATGCCCAAATCAGGCCATATGGCGAACTCGCATGCAAAGGTTGCGGCAGCCGCAGTGGTTGCTGAGCTCGGTGGCTTTGAGATTAATCAAGCGCCTGTGCTCACCAATACCTGCTATAGCTTCGTCAATGCCGATGAGGTGGTTCACGTTGCTAGCGTCCATCAGTACGATGCCAAAGATAAGACCTTCAAGACCGTTCCGGGCTCAGGTGGCCTTTCCGCCGAAGCCAGCAAATTGGAAGGGGTTTACGCTTGGGGTTGGGCTCGTAACATTTGGGCGGACAGCCTAGGTTAATAAAAACCCTGCCCTCAGAAAAGCCAAGCAACTCTGCTTGGCTTTTTTATTAGCCCCGACCGAATGGGCCGTTTAATTGAATCGTGGTCCAGTTAAGAAGCATGGCCACCGACACCCAAGCGAGGTAGGGCAGCATCAATAGGCTTGAAATGGGTGAGTATGGACGAGTAGCAAGTACGATTGCTAATACAGAAAGCCATAATCCAACCGCTTCAATCAGCGCCCAGTCGGGTCGCTGCATTCGGAAATACAAAACGCTCCAGATGAAATTGAATAAACCATTCACAATAAAGAGAATGACGAGCATCCGAATGGTTTCTTGATTGGGGGCGCGATGATACGCCATCACGAAGGCGGCGCCCGCAAGGATAAAGATGGTAGACCACATCGGACCAAATACCCAATCGGGCGGTTTCCAAGCGGGCTGCTGGAGACTTTTGTACCACTCACCAATATCGGTAGCCCATGCTCCAGCTAATGCGAGCACTAAACCCCAAACAACAGCAAAAATGATCGGCTTATAGTGAGTGAACCACTCCGCACTCATACCTTCGCCATACCCAAAAGGTGGGCCATGTCTTTAAAGAAGATTTTGATATGGGCCATGGGGTCTTTGCGAACTAATTTCTTATGCATATACGACTCAAAGGTTAAACGTTGAACGTCTTTATCTTCGCACATTTTGACAAAACGCTCACGACGCTTATCATTCCCATACCAAAAGCGTTGCATGATCCCAAGAACCAAAAATACTGTACCGTGCTCTTTCATAAAACGCTTGCGTGCTTGAGCCAATGCCTTCACATTTCCGGTTACTAATAATTCATGGACTGACTCTGCGGCCAGGCGACCACCGACCATCGCGTAATAGATCCCCTCGCCCGAAGCAGGAGCAACAACCCCGGCAGCATCACCAGCCAAAATGACGTCCCGATTGTTATCCCATTTTTTAAGTGGCTTCATCGGTAACGGCGCACCTTCGTGACGGAGTAGCTCGGTATTTTCTAAATTGGTCAATTTTTTGAGTTGGCCAACAGCACTGCGTAATGAAAACCCTTTATCCGCACTACCCGTTCCAATACTCATGGTGTTACCATGCGGAAAAATCCAACCATAGAAGTCGGGGGATAGGGTTCCTTGATAAAACACATCGCAACGCGATCCGTCATAACCTTGAGGCGGTGCCTCAGGTACCCGAACAATCTCGTGATAAGCAAATACGTAATCGACATCTTTAGCCCCTGGGATTGCCTGGCGACCCACCCCCGATTTAGCGCCGTCAGCGCCAATAATGGTCTTCGCACGAACCGCCCCAGTCTTCTCTGGTTCCGATCGATTGGCTGAGTGAATTCGGTAGTGAATAATGGCAGTACCATCGGTATCGCGTGTGATCTTCTCAAAAATACCAGTACGACGTGTAGCGCCATCATTGGCTGCACGAACGCGTAACCATTCATCAAATTGATCACGATCGACCATTCCCACAAAGCCGCCATCAATCGGAATATCGACTTGATTATTTTTAGGCGAGATCATACGGGCTGAGCGAGCTTTAGCTACCAATAGCTCATCGGGAATCTGAAAGTCTTTAATCAGACGCGGCGGAATTGCACCGCCACAGGGTTTGATGCGCCCTGCACGATCAAGCAATAAGACGGAGTGTCCCATTTTGGCAAGATCACCTGCGGCAGTGGCCCCTGCGGGCCCGCCACCAACAACCACTGCATCAAAGGTTTCTAGGGTACTCATGATGATCCTCCACGGGAAATAAGCTGACGAGGGATTGATGATTCAATCGACTGGGATTTGGTAATACGTTCAATGGGACGGATATAAAACGATAGGATGGCAGCAGCCATAAATAAAATAGCTTCAATGAAAAACACACTTGCATAGGCGGTCACTGGGTCACCTAACAAATAACGCGCAAGATCACTCGCTCCAGTTCCTAAAATGCCACCCAAACCAAAGGCAATCGCTTGCGCCGCGCCCCAAACGCCCATGCGCACACCTTCACGACGCTCCTTCCCCATGCCAGCAAATTGCATCATGGAGCCAATCGCAGCGATTGAGAATGCGCCGTTAGATAAACCCAATATAAATACTGTGCTAAAGAATGGCCAACCAGGGCCCACTAATCCAGACATTACCAAACTCAACATAGCGAGCGATGAGGCAATACAACCGCCTACAGTCCACATCCGCAAGGACGATAAATTAGGATTCTTACTTCTGCTCGTAACAAATCCACACAAAAGCATTCCGCAAAGCACGCCCGCATGTTGAAGGCCCGATAGGCTCGTCGTTTCTCCAGGCGTTAAACCAAATGCGGTACCTGCAAATGGCTCCAAGATGAGATCTTGCGAGCTATACGCTAACATCGAGATAAAAACAAATACGGTAAAGCGCCGTACGCGGGACTCTTGCCACACTTCAGCTAACGCCTCTTTAAAACGCAGTTTAGGTTCATTGGCGTTTTGTGCGACTTGTGCCAACGATTTAGGCTCAAGTCCATGCAGAGCAATGAAGCTGACAACCAAGGCTAAACACGACACCCCAAGCGAAACCATGATGAGGCGTTCAAAGGAAAATGGGTCGAGTAGTTTTCCGCTAATCCCCGCTGTCATGGCAAAGCCAAAGATCATCATGAGCCAGACACAACTTGCAGCAGCGGCCTTGCGCTTTTCATCCACGCGTTTTGCTAGGAGCACCAGTAAAGCCGTACCACTTGCGCTTACTCCCAAGCCAATCATCATGAAAGCAATAAAAGCAAGACCGATGCCCCAGCTAATATCGCGACTCATTAGAGCTACAGCACTTGCCGCTAACACTCCACCACTCGCCAGCACTAACATCCCACCCTGAATCCAGGGCGTTGAACGGCCACTGCGATCTGATCCAAAACCCATGCGGGGTCGGATGAATTGCACCAGATAATGCATCGCGACCAGCAATCCAGGTAATAAAGCAGGAAGCGCGAGCTCAATCACCATCACTCGGTTTAAGACCGATGTGGTCAGAACCACGACTGCGCCTAAGGAAGCTTGCACTAGACCTAGCCGAGCGATTCCAAACCAATTGAGGGTGGTCGAATGTTGAGTCATGCTGATCGACCCACCGCAAAGGCACTAATCATCATGCCACTCACAAATAATGGGACACCGAAGCCGCTTAGGAATAATGCACGCTTTACTGGGTCTTCTAAGAAGTGCTTCATCATGAGTAATTGCGCAATGATTAAGACCAAGATGGCTAAGGCATGAAATGAGCTGCCATGCCAGTATAAGAATCCAACTACTAGATATTGTGGAACGATCATCATCAAGCAGGCATTCCAAGCTGCTCCATTAATACCCAATTGCACGGGTAATGAGCGCACGCCCATTTGGCGATCACCCTCGATGGCCTTAAAGTCATTTAAGGTCATGATGCCGTGCGCGCCAATGCTATAAAGCAGGGCTAAGGTTATCGATGCAGTTGATGGAAATACATCCCCCAGCATCACTGCGGAACCAGTAAACCATGCAAGACCTTCGTACGATAATCCGCAAGCTGCATTCCCCCACCAGCCATTTTGTTTGAGGCGTAACGGTGGTGCGCTATACGCCCAAGCTAAAATCAGGCCAATCAAGGTAGCAACAAACGCCCAGGGGCTAATCCACCAACCCACCAGAAGCGATAAACCGGTCCAAAGAGTGGCAATGTATAGGCCCCAGCGTCCCGGCATGCGTCCTGATGGAATCGGACGATTGGGCTCGTTAATCGCATCAACATGTCGATCAAACCAATCATTGATCGCCTGACTAGTAGCACACACCATCGGGCCGGCTAACAGAACACCGGCGAGTAAGATCTGCCAACGCTCTGTCATTGCCACACCGGTTGCAATGACCCCGCAGGCAAATGCCCACATGGGTGGAAACCACGTAATGGGCTTGAGCAACTCCAAGATTGCAAATGGAGTTGGCCAGGACCGTTGAGAAGATTGGTTTAAGACCGAAGTCCCCATTTCCATAATCCGTCGGTTGAAAATGGTAAGACCATCATGATGTGCTCCAGGATGGCAAGTGAGAGTAAGGTCGCCAAAATGGTCGAAGATGCAATTTGGTATGGGCTGGCGTTGATGGCAAATGCGTGTTGCCAAAGTGGTAATACCACCAAACATGCCATGAGGATCGAAATCGGTAACAAGGGGTTCATCGCTCGCTTGGTGAAGTAACTATGCATGTATTGCAGATGCACGGGTAAGAACTTCTCGTTTAGATTCAAAACACCCAAGAACACATTGAGTTTGGCGCTTTGCCGCATTGCCCAAAGGATGAGGAAGGTCCATAAACCCACTAAATTACTGCCACCCCACGTAGCAATTGCTACAGCAACTCCGAGAACGATTAGGGCCAACTCATGATGCGAGATAGTCTGAAACGCATAAATGGCTTTGCGCACACCCCTGCAATCTGGAGGGCATGGAGTGCGGCGCGAACCCGTTACATACCCCAATAAGAATCCAATCTCTTGCCAAGCCCAAACCAATAAAGCGCAAGTAAATCCGCAATACGCTCCAGCCACTGTATTGAGATTGGCACTGGTCTTTAGGCCAACTAAGGCAAAGAGCAAAACCATACCGCTCATCCAAAAGGTTGTCTGATGGGTAGAGCGTGGACGTTGATTGAGTAACAAAATGATTCCCGTGCCAAACCACCATAAAAAGATGGTGTAGAGCATCGGAAAGAGAAAGCTACTCACGCTCATCGTTTGTTACCAGCTGGGGACCAAGCGAACATTACGGGGTAACTCATGGTTGTGCACGGGTAAGAAATAAGCACGTGCAAAGACCAAACCGGCCCGCACTCCTAAGAGAGGTACCATGACTTTTGCCAAGAGACCACCACGGGCTTTATACACATCCATTTTTTGGAATAAGGCCAGCATACGGTTCATGCACTCATAAAAACGGGGGTCATCCAAGTTCAAGGTGATGGGGAATACCTGTTTGGTAATCTCATTGGTAATCCGCAAGACCTTTTTGTCATAGTCAGTAGGTGAGATTTGCATGGCTTTATACAACTGTGGTCTTGAATGATCACGAACATACATCGTGCTATAGACCGCTAAGCAGAAGAACCGAATCCAGTATTTATTAAGCCCCGTTAATAAATGGGGATTAGCACGCATGATTAATGCAAAGGCTTCGCCGTGACGAAACTCATCATTGCACCACCTCTCAAACCATAAGAAGATCGGATGAAAACGGAGCTCTGGTTTTTTCTCAAGCTCCCGAAAGATCGTGATGTACCTGGCGTATCCAATCTTCTCGGAGAGATAGGTCGCATAGTAAATAAATTTTGGCTTGAAATACGTGTATTTTTTTGCCTTTGCCAAAAATCCGAGGTCAATCCCAATATCAAAATCCTTGAGCCATTGATTAATAAAGCCCGCATGGCGCGACTCGTCACGAGCCATATAGCCATAGAGCAACTTCATATCCTCATTTTTGACCTTACGCTTAATCTCGGCATACAAAATACATCCTGAGAACTCTGAGGTGATTGAGCTAATCAAGAAATCAACAAACTCGTCATAGAGTTCGGGATCCACATTGGAATAATTCTTACTCATATCAGCAGGTCGCTGAAAATGATCTGAATTAATATCGGCTGCAAACTCAGCCATCAGAACATTCCATTCCGAGCGCAATGCATCAATGTTGGTGCGGTCTACTTCGGCAAAGTCGGTGGTATAAAACCGTGGACTCAACATGGCATCTTGCAATGCCTTCTTGGTTGAATCATTAATTTGCGGGGCCACCGGAATCTGATCTCGTAATAGGCTTTCTGCGGACTCCATGTATTTCTCCAATATCAACGTTGTTGGATTTGATTTGCATCCGTCCGAAGAAGGCGTGCAAAATGCTGCGAATTAATAACTCCAAACGACTCCAAATCAATCATGCGTCCTGTGCTGGGGTCGGCGAGGGTCAAGCGCCCATCTTGACGAGCAATTAATTCAAAGGGGGGCTCGCTACCGATCTCGCGACGCTTACGCTCTTGGGCCAAGGTCCGTAATGCTCCACGCACGAAGCCGGCCTCCCCGATAATTACATCGACTTGCTGCTT
>JBBAQJ010000051.1:0-8596 GCA_040400365.1 Polynucleobacter sp.
CGCCCATTAGTATCATGTGTGTTTTCGCTGCTCTGTCTGCATAACTCTTAGCCAGTTCTAGGCTAGAGAATTGAGCCATTTCCTTGATTAGCGTGGCAGTCTTTTTAGTGGACATGGTCGTGCCCTCCGGGGCTGTGTTGTTTTTGTTGATACCTTATATTTACACACCCTGCACAAAATGTCAAGGGTATTGATAAAAGAATTTTGAGCGATCGTTACCGGGCTAATTATTGCTGTAGACTAGGACAGGGGTAAGCGGTTCGCTACCGCGCTGGTGAGGCTGGATAAACGATCGGCTAACCGGGCAGAGAATGTTACCCCTAAACGATCGTGCTAATGAAAAACCCCTCGGTTGAGGGGCTTTTGGTTTAGAGGTCTATGGGCATTTTTGTATAGTTCCAGTGAGTCTGGGATGCCTCTTCGATGGGGATATGAGGGACGATCGCCGGAACGCGAATCCAAGGATCACAGATCCCGGCAGGCCCGTCTACCAAAAGGTGCCATTGTTTTTTGTAGAGGACATAGAAGTTGCCGCCATTGCGCTTGACGGATTTTGGATAAATCCGATCGTAGCGGCGATCGGGAGTGTCAACGTATGTGTGGAGGACGTTAACGTGAAAGGTGAAGTCAGTAACTTCTGTGAGCATTGCATCTACCAAACCTTGGTAAACTTGCTCCGTCGCGTAGACGATCGGTGCGCTAACGTTAACCTTAATTGTTTGTGTGTATTTTTTGGTGGACATTGTTCTTGCGCTCCTTGGCGCTGTGTTTGTTCATGTAAACCATATTAAATGACGCGCTACTAAATGTCAAGGGGATCGATAAAAGAATTTTGAGCAGATGTACTAATCACGCTGAACCTGTTGCTATGGTGGGGATGCAGCGATCGTGATAGTCTGGGGGTAGTCTCTCTTGTGCCGTCATGCCTCTCCCCCTGATTGAATCCTTGTTGCCAGTGTTGGATCCGTCCGATAGCGATCGTCTCATTGTCTTGCTAGAATTTGAAAAGACGATCGCTGAGGGCAGCAATGGAACCGACACCAAAATTCGAGCCACCGGGAAAGGCGTTGCCAGAGGAAACCTGGGAGAATATAGAGTACACTAAGGGGGAAGTCGATCGCTACATCAAACGATCGCCCCGATCGCTTCGTAGATTCCTTTTGGCTAGGGTTAAGCAATGAGCAGTTCCGATTCCTCATCCCCAGAATTTAGGCCCCCATCATGGCAATGCCTCGAAGGTGCATGGCTGTTGTGTCGTGATTTGATGGATAATTTTTGGAGCCAGGATATGAGGAAGCGTAACCTGATCCAACGCCTAGGGGAGCCGGATCAAAGTTATCAGCAGCGCCAGAAAGTTGCCTTCCTCCAGAATGCTTTTGAGGCTGCAATCCGAAAGATGTCCGCCAAGATTGCTGATTATCAATTAGAAGATCCACTTGAAGCGATCGTGTCCCACACCAACGATATAGACCTACAGGGTTCAGACATCGATACATTCATCCTAAATACCCTGTCCGAGGCGTTAATCGTGGATTCCGTTGCGCTGATGTGCGATTTCAATAATGATCTCAAGCGCCCCTATCTCGTTGTGGCCCCAGTTGATAAACTCTACTGCCCAGTGGTCCTTGAAGAGAATGGGCGATCGTTTATCAAGCAGGTAGGGGTAGGCTTCACGCTCACGATCGCTGAGGGGGAGTTCGGACAGAAATTGATTCGGGGAGTCCGGGTCTACCGTCACCGCCCCGCCCGTTGCCAAGAATGGCACGAAATTGACGGGACATGGATGCGGGTTGGCAAGGAGAAAACTTTTAGCAATGCCAAGGGTCAAAAACTTCAGGAATTACCGATCGTCTGGCTGTCGTTGCAAAAATTCCCTGTCTGCCAAACGGGAACAAGTTGGAGTCTCCCCCTAGCCCAAGCGAACTTTGTTCACTACAACCGGGAATCAGAATTAGATACAGCAGTAAGCATCACCACCCTCCCCACGCCTTACCGTGTCTGGACAGGTACAGCCCCGGATGAAGCCCCACCTATCCCGATCGGTGTGAATCATTGCCTTGAATTAAGTCAGGGAATGAGTGTAGGCTACATGGAGCCATCTGGATCGGGTTTAATTCTGGCCGACAACCGACAGAAGCATCGGGAAGAAATGATGAATAAGCTAGGGGAAAACTTTGTGAGTATGGGCTTTCAAAACAAGACGGCCACTCAGGTATTAGCGGAAACAGAGGATTCACGATCGGGGATAGATTCTCTCAGGGTTATCGTGGCATCAGCATTTCAGGAAGTATTTAAGTTGTGGTATGAGTTCGCCGAACCTAAGTACGATCGTTCATCCCCCAACGCTCAACATCCCGTACTTCATGTCCGGGACGATCGCTTAATCGCTGCTAATCCATCCGAGGTCGCGGCCACGATCGAGGCCATTACTACCGGAGTATTGCCGCCTGATGTTGGCGTTCGCAAACTGCTGAGGGGTGGATTCCTCGTGCCGGAGGACTTCGGTGAGGATGGCTCGATCGCTATGGATCCTGAAGAGGTTGAAGAGGATCATACTGAGGAAGTTGAGGAAATTGGCTATAAACAAGGAGATGAAGGTTAATGGCGGTCTTTACTTTTCCAATAGATCAGAACAGGCTACGGGCGATCTTTAATCTCGATCGTTCTCAACTCTGTTTCGGGTCTGTACTCCACTCTCTGATGCGGGATGCAGAGGAGTTTGATCAGCAAGAATCTCAAACCACGGTAGATGAGATCTTGGCGTTGATGGCAGAACTGGACACTCCCACCACAGGGTTGTTAGCTCAACTCAAGGGGCGATCGGAATCAATGTCATCCCTGAGTGTATCGGGGGAATACTCGGTTAGTTATGGCCCCGGTGGCAATTCTGCTACCCTCAAGTCCACTGTCGAAGAGGTACGATCGCAACTCCGGCTATTGCTCGATCCCCATCATCAGCTTGCCAAGTACCGGATGGGTTCTAGAGTTATCCCCAACTAAGGCGATCGTAGGGGCAAAAAAATCCCCCACCGTTGCCAGTGGGGGAGGGTACCGGTCTTTATTGTTTAGGGATTCTTGATCGCTTCAGGTGGAACCTCTACACAATCAAAGAAGCCGATCGCCTCTTCATCGATCGCTGCCAAGATTTTCTCCACCCACGGCTCCAGAGTAGAGCCATTTCTGTCCGTTTGAATTTTAGCCTGGATTAGCTTGTAAACCGGAATCCTTACCATCTCGTTCATTTCCCTGCCGTGAAAGATATTGCTATAATACCTTATTTTTTACCTTTCGGCTTATATTTTTCTGCCTCGCTGAGTGCGATGGCGGTAGCTTGTCGTCTCGATCGCCCCTCGGAGACTAGTATTCTGATATTTTCCTCGATCGTCTTTTTGCCGTAGCCGCGTTTCAAGGGCATGGGTAACTCCTGATGTTTCCCTATATTTTAAGCGATCGGTTAGAATTTGGGAAACAGGTATCTTTTTATCACTTTCTATCAGATCGAGAAGTCCCCCTATCGGGAACTCTTTGTATTCTAGCATAAATTTCAACCCAGACATGGAGAAGCGATCGTGGCCAACATTAGAATTACCTTTAGCGCTGATGGCGCTGATGTTGTCAAGAAAGAGGCAGAGAAGGCATATAGCGCGATCGAGAGTACATCTAAATCCTTGATTGCCCTTTCTAAAGCATTGGGGACAAATGCCAAGGATGCCGAAGCGTTCGCTAAACAATTAGGACTAGGCACTGTTGCCGCTTCTCAAGTTGTCAAAACATTTCAGGATTTACAGTCGGTTGGATCGTCACTCGATCAAACATTTGAATATCTGCATCAAGAAGTTGGCATCACTAGAGAGCAGTTCAATACTCTGACAAAGCAAATGACGTTGAATGCAGACAGCGCCGCAGCATTGGCCATAGAGCAAGAACGTCTAGCACAATTCACTGATGATTTCCAGAAGAATCTTGGCAGTATTGACCAACCATTATCTGATTTTTCAAAAGATCTTCAGTCTGCGGCAAACGCTGCTATAGAACTTAAAACTAAAGTGTCAAGTGTTGGTACTAGCGCTGATTCGATCGCTGAGGTAGCAGAAGCAGCGGGCAAGTCTTCATTGGCAATGGAAAAGTTGTCGATCGAACTTAATACATCAGAAAAAGAGACACGCAAAGTTATCTCTTCTGCGATTGATTTCTCTACTAAGTTAAACGAAGTTTCTGCTGCTTCAGGACGATCGGGTGAGGAGTTGATCGGACTGATTGATTCATTCAAGAAAGGTAATATTTCTTTAAGTCAATTTGCAACCGAATTAAAAACAACGGAGGAGTTAGCCCTTAAGTTTGCCACAGAGATCGATGAAGATTCACAGGTAATGGCGGGATTCTCTAAGCAAATTGGAATTGCTGAAGATGAATTAGTTGCGATCGTTACAAGTATTAAGTCGGGCGATAAATCTTTTGGTGAGTTGCTTGATTCACTGGAGAATACAAATATTGGATTAAAAGAATTTATTGACAGCTTTGATAGTGCTGAGTTGTCTATCAAGGCGATTGCTATTGCTACTAAGTCAACGGAAGCAGAAGTAAGAGGTTTTATTAAAGATATTGACGAAGGCGATCGTGCTATTAGTGAGTTTGCTCAAGCAATGAATGTGTCTGAAAAACAGGTACTAGAGCTTGTTCAAGCATACGTTGGGCTTCAGTATGGCAGTGAACAACTTACCCGATCGACTCAAAGTTTAGCTTCTTCTTATAATGTAATAGACAAGGCGTTAGAGCCAATTCCAAAAGCGATCGACAAGGTTGATGAAGCAGCAGATAAATCAGCAGATGGACTTGATAATTTAGGTGAAACGATCGATGAAACATCAGAAGAATTTGAAGACAGCTTTGGATTAATTGAAGAGAAAGCATCAGAGCTTCTTGATGTATTAGTAGGATTTGGATCAGAGGCAGTTTCCGCATTTGCTGAATTTGATTCCGCTTTACGTCAATCGGCAGTAGTTGGGGGATTGACTGAGCAGGATGTTAAAAAATTAACTGCCGCTGTTATTCAGTTGGGGATAGAAACATCGGCCAGTCCTACTCAGGTAGCAGAGATGACTAGCGCATTATCTCGTGCGGGCTTTACTGCTAGTGAGCAAATTGAATCTCTAGAAGGAATGATTCGAGCAGCAGAAGCCACGGGTGAAGAATTTAGCGTGTTGTCGAATGTAATTGGTAATACGATCCGAACATTTGGATTGTCAGCATCAGAGGCGGATAGGGTAGGCGATATTTTGGTTACTGCGGCAAACAATACCAACACTTCCGTTTCTGAATTAGGAGAGGGCTTTGCTTATGTCGGTACCCAGGCTGTGCAGTCAAACCAATCGGTTGAAGAAATTGCCGTGGCACTAGGTTTACTGGCAGACGTTGGGCTTGAGGGATCGGTTGGTGGTACAGCACTAGCAGAAGCATTGAGAAGAATATCATTAGCGAGTGCAGGGGCTAATTCAGAGTTTACTGACTATCTGCGTGGGAACGAGAAAATGGTTGGCGCATTTGGGGAACTTGGCGTTTCCATTAGAGATACAAATGGGCAACTACTCCCATTGTCACAATTACTTCCAATCATAAAGAACAGCTTTGATCAACTTAGTAGCCAGGAAGACAGGGAGATTCTTGCAAATGCCCTATTTGGAGTGCAGGGACAAAAAGGTTTCCTGGCAGTAATGGATCAAGTAGATACTCGACTACAAACTGTAACATTGGCTGTACAAAATTCAGCAGGAACCGCCAAAGAAGCGGGTTCTGAAATTTTGGATGGTATTTCTGGAAGCCTAGATATTTTTGGTTCAACGATCGATACATTCAATATTCAATTAGGTGAGTTTGTTTCCTTTGGACTAGAGCCAGTTGTTCAAGGTGCAACCTCATTAATAAACAGCTTCCTTCAACTAAATCCAGCTATTCAACAAATTATTTTTGGTGTTGGTTCATTAGCCGCTGCATTCTCTTCTGCTGTATTTGTTGTAACTGTTTACAATGCATTGCAAGTAGAAGCAACGATCGCGGCATTGGCTGATTCTGCTGCAAAAGTTAAACAAGCGATTGCCAATTTTAGTGTTACCGCTAGCCTAGCTTCTCTAAATACAGCACTAGGAAATTCAATCAAAGCGATGTATGGGAGTGCCGCTGCCGCTACCACAGTGGCAACTACAACAGGCACGGCAGCGATCGGGGTTGGAGGACTGGGCGCTGCATTCGCAGGCATTGGGAAGGTAATTGGAGGAATAGCCACAGCACTAGGGAAACTGACAATATTGCTTGCTCCGTTTATTGTTCTTGTTGGCACTATGAAGCTTATTGCTGCTTCTTTTGAAGCGTCAACCAAAGCATCAAGGTCAGCAGAGAGTGCGGTAGCTGATCTTGAATCAGCTTACAATAGTTATGCTAAGTCGGTTGGTCTGTCTACGATCGAGATTGAAGAATCGATCGGTGTTTTTGATAGGCTTGGTAATGCGATTGGCGGTGTAATTGGCAAGCTACAGGAATTAGCTCTAGGGATTGGGGATGCGGCTTATAATTTCAACATTGCTGATTTTATTCCTGATGGACTGGAAGAATTTTTAGAAAGAATTATCCCCGGCATTGAAGAATTTGTATCGGCAGCAGAATCGGACGCAAACGGGTTAGAAGAAGCGGCAGGGAGCATGAATGTCGCACTAAATGGATTAAACACAGCATTTATTAACTTCAAGATTAATGGTGAACTTGGATCTGACGCTGCTCAGGGTTTAACGCTTCAGTTGCAACGGGCAAAAGACGCAATCTTATTAATGCAACAGGCGGCTATTGCCAATGGGAACGTATCAGCGGAGCAAATAGACATTTGGGGAGTGCAGCAAAGAGAATTAACTGGAATGATTAATCAGTTAAATGCTGCCAAGGTTGAGACAGACAATCTTGCTGAGTCTGAATCTGACGCGATCGACATCACGGAACAATTAGCAGAGGCGATGAAAAAGCTTGGGGATGAATTAGAGTCAGCGTTGACCAATATCGACAAGCAAGTTCTTGAAGCCACGATCGCTGCCAATGAGAAATTTATTGATAATGCAGAGCAGCGAGAAGCCACGATCGCAAACATTGAGTCAACAGCGATCGATCAAAGGATTGCGGTTATTCAAGCGTTCATTGAAAAGCGAAAAGCACTGACTGGGTTAAACGCAGAACAGGAGATCGAGAACCAAGAGGAAATAGCCACGCTTGAGGTTGATTTGTTAAATTTAAGGTTGCAAAAGTCCCAAGATGCGATCAAGATTAGAGAGGAAGCTGAAGCAGAATATTTAGAGAAGCAAAAGGAATTTGCTGAGAAACAAGAAGCGTTAGCTCAACAAGTTTACGATCGTAAAAAACTATTACTTGACCAAGAAACGCAAGACCTTAACCAAGCCATAGACGATCGTATTGCCGCTGAGAATGCAGCGATCGAAGTGTTAGACGATCGTGCTGCTTTGTTGAATCAAGAGTTAAGTTTACTAGACTTAATTGCAGAACAAAATAATTTAATCTACGATCGTCAATCGATCGCTCTTGACAAACAAATAACCGACATCAGCGAAACAGCGCAACTACTTTCAAACGTTGTAGAGATTGGGAACGATCGCGTTGCACAAGAAGAGTTCCTGGGAGAATTAAGCGCCCATAGTATTCAGATAGGCGACGCTCAACAAGCTATTGCGGCTAGAATACTAGAACTTCAAAACGATCGTAACGCTTCCGCTAGATCAGAAATTGAAACACTTAATACCGCTCAACAATTACTGACAGTATTGAGCGACAATACACTCACCCGATCGCAACGAGCAGCTAAGGTTGCCGAATTACAACAGAAGGGTATTGATCTTGAAACAGTTAATATAGCTCTTCAAGATGCAGTATTGGCAAAAGAGGAAGCCAAGCGCATTGCCGCCGAGAAACAACTAGAAGCACAGCAAGCGATCGAATCCCAGCAACTAAGTTACCAACAGGAACTCACCCGCCTTGACCTCGATCGCCAAATCCGGCAAGCCCGGATCAACGCGATCGAATCTGAGCGGGAAGTTATTCAGGGTAGACAATTAGTTAAATCCAATGAACTAGAGTTATCTGAGGCTAGAAGACTCTTAAACTTAGCCAAAATCAATGGAGCATCAGAAGCGGAAATTATTGCGTTACAGGGGCAAGTAGACGCGGCTCAAGCAACATTAGCGTTAAGTAATGAGTCGGTGGGGCTTGCCCAACAATCGGCAGCATTAGCCAAGGATGAAGTTACCGACGCTGAATTAGCCAGGGCTAAATACGAAGAAATCTCCGACGTGGAACGGAGAAACCTAGAACTTAAACAGGCGAATGAACGCGCCCAACTTGCCAACACAAACGAAGCCGGACGTACTGCCGATGAGCTTGCTAGGGGGGCGCAAGAAGCTGATGGATTAGCTGGTTCCGCTGATGGTGCCGCCACAGCGATCGGGGGAGCGGCGGATCAGGGCGATCGTTTAACTGGAAGCCTGGGACAAGCTAGGCAGGAAGCTGGGCTATTGGAGCAATCATTAGTTGCGGCGGGCAAGCAGTT
>JBBAQJ010000052.1:0-8552 GCA_040400365.1 Polynucleobacter sp.
CCGAAACCTTTTGCATCATTAAACCACTTAACAACTCCGGTCGCCATGCGAACTCCATTACAAAAATCTAAAGACAACCGTGAAGAGGGGAAATACCTTTTGATCAGTCTTACTCCGCAACACGCCTAATGCAGGTAAATCTCAAACGAGAAAAACACCACAAGGTTGATTGTTTGCCCTTTTTGAGGGGGTGTCAAGGAAATATGACTCAATATCACTAGGAAAAACCCTTTTTTTTCATAAAAACGCCCCAATGTGACAAATATGCCTTGATTTTGAACGGTTTTCGTCAGATGAAAACTGGATTTGCGCGGATTTATTGCAGAGTTTTACGGTGTGGTTAGAATGTTTCTCATGAGTCGTAATTCCAAAACACCCCCCGGAGGAAACCCAGTCACCCCATTTAAGGAAGACACGGTTTTATTGGAACGGCAGGCCGAAAAGGTCAAGGTGCCGGCCATGTACAAAGTGATGTTGTTAAACGACGACTACACGCCGATGGAATTTGTGGTGATGGTGATTCAGGAATACTTTAATAAAGATCAAGAAACAGCAACTCGTATCATGCTGCAAGTGCATTTGGCAGGAAAAGGCGTCTGCGGTATCTATACCCGCGATGTGGCTTCGACCAAGGTCCATCAAGTTATAGAACGTTCCCGTGAAGCGGGTCACCCATTGCAGTGCACTATGGAGGAAGCATGATTGCTCAAGAACTAGAAGTAAGTTTGCATATGGCTTTTGTGGACGCTCGCGCAGCGCGCCACGAGTTCATTACGGTTGAGCACTTGCTGTCCGCTTTATTGGATAACGCCACCTCGGTCGAGGTTCTTAAGGCCTGTGCAGTCAATATCGCTGAGTTGCGCTCCCAGCTGAAAAATTTCATAAATGACAATACCCCGGTGGTTCCTGGAACCGAAGAGGTAGATACTCAACCAACGCTTGGATTCCAGAGGGTGATCCAGCGCGCCATCATGCATGTGCAGTCGACCTCGAATGGCAAAAAAGAGGTGACCGGCGCCAATGTATTGGTGGCTATTTTTGGCGAGAAAGATTCCCATGCAGTGTATTTCTTGCAACAGCAAGGGGTAACCCGCTTAGACGTGGTTAACTTTATTAGCCATGGTGTTCGCAAAGACAACACGGAACCCGCGAAAGCGGCTGAAGCTAGCCCTGACACTGAGGAGGCTGCAAGCAGTGGTAAAGAAAGTCCTCTCGATCAATTTACCCAAAACCTCAACGCCATGGCACGTCAAGGCAAGATTGATCCATTAATTGGTCGTGAGGGCGAGGTCGAGCGTGTTATTCAGGTTTTATGCCGCAGGCGTAAAAATAATCCTCTTTTGGTTGGTGAGGCTGGCGTCGGTAAGACCGCGATTGCGGAGGGCCTGGCCTGGAGAATCACGAAGGGCGAGGTTCCAGAGATTTTGGCAAATGCGACCGTTTACTCATTGGATATGGGCGCATTGCTGGCAGGAACAAAATACCGTGGTGATTTTGAGCAACGGCTCAAAAGCGTACTAAAGTCGTTAAAAGATAATCCGCACGGCATCCTCTTTATTGATGAGATTCATACCTTGATTGGTGCCGGTGCTGCCTCTGGTGGGACCTTGGATGCGAGCAATCTATTAAAGCCAGCACTATCGAGTGGCACGCTCAAATGCATCGGTGCAACCACCTTTACTGAGTACCGTGGCATCTTCGAAAAGGATGCAGCCTTATCGCGGCGTTTCCAAAAAGTCGACGTGGTAGAACCGACCGTGGATCAAACGGTACAAATACTGCGTGGCTTGAAGTCACGCTTTGAGGAGCACCATGGTGTCAAGTACGCTGCCGCCGCACTCGTAGCTGCTGCTGAATTGTCATCTCGGTATATTAATGATCGGCATTTGCCCGATAAGGCGATTGATGTAATTGATGAGGCTGGTGCTGCCCAACGGATCTTGCCTAAATCAAAGCAGAAGAAAACCATTAACCGCCAAGAGATTGAAGAAATTGTGGCGAAGATCGCGCGCATCCCACCGCAATCGGTATCGGTGGATGATCGCAGCAAGCTACAAACCTTGGATCGCGATATTAAGAGCGTTGTCTTCGGTCAAGACCCAGCGATTGAGGCGCTTGCAAGTGCCATCAAGATGACCCGTGCTGGCTTAGGTAAAGTTGATCGACCGATTGGTTCCTTTCTATTTTCGGGCCCCACCGGAGTTGGCAAGACCGAGGTTGCGAAACAGTTAGCCTTCATCATGGGTATTGAGCTGCTCCGCTTTGATATGTCGGAATACATGGAGCGCCATGCCGTAAGTCGTTTGATTGGAGCGCCTCCCGGCTATGTTGGCTTTGATCAAGGCGGCTTGTTAACCGAAGCCGTTTCAAAGAAACCGCATTGCGTTTTATTGCTCGACGAAATTGAGAAGGCGCATCCGGATATTTTCAATATCCTTTTGCAGGTGATGGATCACGGCACCTTAACCGATAACAACGGACGAAAGACAGATTTTCGTAATGTCATCATCATCATGACCACCAATGCGGGTGCGGAAGCGATGCAAAAGTCGACCATGGGCTTTACCAATGCGCGCGAGCAGGGTGATGAGATGGCAGACATCAAGAAGTTCTTCACTCCGGAGTTCAGAAACCGCTTAGATGCGATCGTGTCGTTTAAGGCATTGGATGAGTCCATCATTATGCGCGTGGTGGATAAGTTCCTCATGCAGCTCGAAGAACAGTTGCACGAGAAAAAAGTCGATGCGGTCTTCAGCCCCGCCTTGCGTTCCTATTTGGCCAAGCATGGCTTTGATCCTCTCATGGGTGCGCGACCCATGCAGCGAATTATTCAGGATACGGTGCGTAAAGCCTTGGCCGATGAATTGCTCTTTGGACGCTTAGCCCATGGAGGTTCGGTGGTAGTGGATATTGATGAGGATGGTAAGGTACAGCTTCAGATTCAATCCTCGAATCAGCCGCCGAGCAAATCGAGCAAGGCGAGTATCGAGCCAGTCGAAGAAATCTAAAGATGTCCCTGGGCGCGGAGTTATCCGCGTCCAGTACTACCAAAGCCACCCGTACCTCGGGTGCTACTCTCGAATTCTGTTACTACTTTGAGCTCTACCTGAAGCACTGGAACGATCACAAGCTGCGCTAAACGCTCCATCGGCTCTAACCGAAATGCGGTTGAGCCTCGGTTCCAAGCACTCACCATCAATTGACCTTGATAATCCGAATCAATTAATCCGACCAGGTTGCCCAACACAATCCCGTGTTTATGACCCAGTCCTGAGCGCGGCAGAATCATCGCAGCATAGCGGGGATCTTCAATATAAATTGCCAGACCTGTTGGAATGAGCTCCGTTTGTCCAGGAGCGAGCTCGATTGACTGATCAATGCAGGCCCGTAGATCCAATCCAGCACTTCCTGGGGTGCCATAGCTAGGCATTTGAGAGCGCATTCGCTCATCGAGGATTTTGACTTGAAGAACTTGCACGATTGATAGTCCTATTTAAGGTAAGCGGGAGCCAACGATTGCAATGAGTTTTCTGGCGAGCTCTAGCTTGCTGGCGCGCCCTAGGTTTTTGCTACCTTTTTCATCGACCACGAGGATCTCGTTCGTGTCCAGACCAAAGGTGGTGGGGCCGATATTTCCCACAATCATTGGAATGCCCTTGCGAATACGCTTCTCTTTGGAGTGCTTACCCAAACGATCAGTTTCAGCAGCAAAGCCAACACAGTAAGGTTTTGATTTGCGCTTGGCTAATTTAGCCATATCGAGCAAGATATCGGGGTTCGATCGAAACTCTAAATGAAGCCCAGACTGCTCTTGGCGCTTAATCTTCTGCGGGACACGATTGGCAATCGTCCAGTCGGCAACGGCAGCAACCGCAAAAAATACATCGCAATTTGCAGAGGCGAGCGTGGCACGATGCATCTCTTCACCGGTGATCACATTCGTCCGCTTAATTCTTCCAGTGCTTTGCAAAGGAGTGGGTAAATCACAAGGGCCGGCGATTAGGTGAACTTCTGCACCTGCTTCAACAGCCGCTTGGGCAATCGCAAATCCCATTTTCCCGGAACTGAGATTGGTAATGCCACGGACAGGGTCGATGGCTTCAAATGTTGGACCAGCTGTAATGAGTACCCGCTTTCCACTTAAAACCTGTGGCTGAAAAAATGCAACCAGTTGCTCACATAACTCCGAGGGCTCCAGCATCCGACCCATACCAACCTCACCGCAGGCCTGATCACCGCTACCAGGGCCAAGGACGATAACGCCATCGTCCTGAAGCCGCTTGAGACTGCGTTGGGTCGCTGGATGGGCCCACATTTGCAGATTCATGGCGGGTGCAATCAAAAGAGGGCAATCACGTGCTAGGCACATGGTCGTTAGTAGATCGTCAGCCAAACCAAGCGATAGCTTTGCCATAAGATCGGCACTAGCAGGGGCAATCAAAATTGCATCGGCCTCGCGCGACAGTTCAATATGTGCCATGTTGTTGCTAATCCGAGGATCCCATTGGCTGCTAAAGACTGGTTTACCGCTGAGCGCTTGCATCGTGACGGGCGTAATGAATTGCATGGCGGATTCTGACATCACAACCTGAACCTCGGCACCCTCTTGAATCAGAGCGCGTGCCAATTCAGCGGATTTATACGCCGCAATTCCGCCAGAGATTCCTAAGACAATTTTTTTGTTTGTTAACGAGGACATGCGCGGGTTCCAAATCGGTTTGACTTTAGGGGCGGTCTTTAATGGCCCGTCGTATTTCATTGATAACAATTAATGTAGCACCAATTGAGATCGCGCTATCAGCAATATTGAAGGCTGGCCAGTGCCAACTGTCATAGTGCACATCAATAAAGTCAACCACAGCGCCATACAGTAAGCGATCTAGGACATTCCCGATAGCCCCGCCAAGGATCAGGGAAAGGGCAAGGCAAAACGGACGATCATGCGTATTTTTTTGTAAGAGCCAGATAATCACAACGGCAGCAACAATCCCAATTACGGTAAAGAACCAGCGTTGCCAACCATCTGCCTGAGACAGGAAAGAGAAGGCAGCACCCGGGTTATAAATTAAGAACCAGTTCAGAAAATCAGTGACCTTGATCGCCTGGGCCATCGGCAGGCTCATTTGGGCCCACCACTTGGTGATTTGATCGGCAATCAATACCCCAAGGGCTAGCAGTAAATACCATTTACTTGAGCTTTCTTGGGGGGATGCTTGAACCATGTTTATGCAAACAGACGAAGTTCACCAGCGCCATCGAGATTACTAATGCAGCGCCCACAGAGATCAGGATGGTTTGGATCAGATCCAACATCTGCCGTGTGATGCCAGCAACGCGCGCATTTTTGATAGGCGCTTGGCTTGACTGTGATCTGAATATTGCCATCGGTGGATTTTGCGATGTCCGCTTTTGAGGTAATCGTTACAAAGCGAAGATCCGAAGCAATCGATTGCAGTAACTCAAAATCAGTCGCGTTTACTTGGATCAGTAACTCAGCTTGCAAGGAAGATCCAATCTTCCCAGCCTCACGTTCAAGCTCGATGGCTTTTGTAATATCAGAGCGGATCTCGCGAATACGTTGCCATTTAGCAAGTAAGGATTGGGCATCCTTCATTTCAGGAAAGAATCCAAATTCTTCGGTGAAGATCGATGCACTCTCTTTGGACTTGGCAAAGTGTGGGTAGCATTTCCAAGCCTCTTCAGCGGTGAAGCTGAGGAAGGGCGATAGCCACTTGAGTAAGTGTTGGCTAATATGAAATAACGCATTTTGAGCAGAGCGTCGACCCACCGAATTTGCAGGCATGGTGTAGAGACGATCTTTCAGAATATCTAAATAGAAGCCACCTAAATCCTCAGAACAAAACGCCAACATTTTGGAGACCGCTGGATGAAATTCATAATCACGGTAGTGTGCTTCGATGGTGTTTTGTAAGTCAGCTGCCAGCGCAACGCTATAGCGATCAATCTCTAGCCAATCCGAGATAGGTAGATGATTTATTTGTGGATCAAAATCTGCGAGGTTTGCCAAGAGAAAGCGTAGGGTATTACGAATGCGCCGATAGCTTTCAACGACCCGTTTCAAAATCTCATCGGAGATCGACATTTCTCCAGAGTAGTCGGTCGAAGCAACCCAGAGACGAATAATTTCAGCACCCAGTTTGTCGGCCACTTCTTGTGGCGCAATCACATTGCCAACCGACTTGCTCATCTTGCGACCCTGGCCGTCTACCGTAAAGCCATGAGTTAAGAGGGCACGATACGGGGGTTTACCATCAAGCATGGCACCCGTTAAGAGTGACGAATGAAACCAACCGCGATGTTGATCGGAGCCCTCTAAATAAAGATCAGCCCAACGGCCGTCTGCACTCTCAGATTCCTGGCGATACAGTGCGTTGCGATGTGAGCCGCGCATCACATGCCAATGGGTGGTGCCTGAGTCAAACCACACATCAAGCGTGTCACGATTTTTCTCATAAGCGCTTGCCTCGTCACCCAGCAAACTTTCAACCGTTAGGTTCTGCCAAGCTTCAATCCCATTTTTTTCAACTAACTGAGCGACTCGCTCAAGCAATTCTGGAGTACGGGGGTGGGGCTCACCTGTTTCCTTGTGAATTAAAAAGGCCATGGGCACGCCCCATTGCCGTTGGCGGGAAAGAGTCCAATCGGGACGATTAGCAATCATGCTGTGTAAGCGTTGCTTACCCCAGGCCGGATAGAAGTGCGTACTCTCTACTCCCGCCAAGGCGGTTTCACGCAATGAGGCCTTCTCACCAGCTGGTTTTTTATCCATGCTCGCAAACCATTGCGAGGTTGCACGGTAGACGATCGGGGTCTTGTGACGCCAGCAATGCATGTAGGAGTGCGTATAGGATTTATTCTTCAAAAGGCTGCCAGCCTCATCAAGCGCTTTCACAATGTTTGAATTGGCTTTCCAAATATGTTGACCAGCAAAGAGCGGCAGGGAGGAGGCATACACACCATCGCCCATGACCGGATTGATGATGTCGTGATCAGCTAAGCCATGAGCCTTGCAGGATTTGAAGTCATCTTCACCATAGGCTGGCGCACAATGCACTAGGCCTGTTCCGGTATCAAGTGTGACGTAATCAGCGCAGTAAATTGGAGCTAAGCGTTTGTACCCAGCGTCTAAATTGGCCAAGGGATGCCAAAAAGAAATTCCCTCTAGCGCCTTACCTTTACAACTTGCTATAACCTTTCCCTCTAGACCATACTGCTCCAAACAGTCCTTAACGCGATCTTTGGCTAGTAATAACAAGCGCTGATCAGTTTCAATAAGTGCGTACTCAAGATCGGGATGGACATTTAAGGCTTGATTCGCTGGTAAGGTCCATGGGGTGGTGGTCCAAATCACAGCCATCCCTGGTTTAGTGGGTAGTTCTTTGAGGCCGAATGCATTGGCAAGTTTTGTATTCTGGTTGGAATCAAAGGCAAAACCAACATCAACTGCCGGATCCGTTTTGTCTTGATACTCTACTTCCGCTTCGGCTAGGGCTGAGCCGCAATCAAAGCACCAGTTCACTGGTTTTAATCCACGAAAGACATACCCCTTTTTCCAGATTTCACCAAGCGCCCGAATCTCATCGGCCTCATTTTGAAAATCCATGGTGAGATAGGGCTGATCCCATTCACCAAGAACCCCTAAGCGTTGAAAATCTTTCTTTTGTTTGGCAACTTGAGCTTGCGCGTACTCACGGGCTTTCGCTTGCACCTCAGCGGTGGGTAAGTTTTTACCAAATTGTTTTTCAATCTGAATCTCAATGGGCATGCCATGGCAATCCCAGCCTGGTACATAGACTGCATCAAAGCCCATTAACCAGCGGGACTTGACGATCATATCTTTCAGAATTTTATTGACTGCATGACCAATGTGAATATCACCATTGGCGTAGGGAGGGCCGTCGTGCAAGATAAAGCTTGGTTGCCCAGCATGAGCCTTGCGAATCGCCTCATAGACCTTATTGCGATGCCACTCTTCCACCCATTTGGGTTCCCGTTTTGGTAAATCACCGCGCATGGGAAAGCTGGTCTCAAGCAAATTGACCGGGTAGTTTGGGGATTTATCAGACATACGAATTTTTCTTTAGAAAGTATTGACGAGCCTTTTGGGCATCATCTTGAATAGCAGCTTGTAGAGTGGTTAGATCCGGGTATTTTCGTTCTTCATGCAGTCGAGTTAGTAATTCTACGCAAACCACTTGCCCATAGATGGATCGGTTGAAATCAAAAATGTGGGTTTCTAAAAGAACCTGACCAGTACTCTCGACGGATGGCCGTACTCCTAAGCTCGAGACAGCAGGTAAAGGCTTTTCGCCCAAGCCATGTACTTGACTCACAAAAATACCGCTCGTCACCGGTTTGGCATTCGGATGACGTGCGCAAACCGCTAAATTTAAGGTAGGAAATCCAAGCGTGCGTCCCAGTTGCTTTCCATACAACACATGACCCGAAATTGAAAAAGGGCGGCCGAGTAGTTGTGTGGAGCGCTGCATATCACCCTGATCAAGAGCTTGTCTTAGTAGTGAAGACGAGAT
>JBBAQJ010000053.1:0-8499 GCA_040400365.1 Polynucleobacter sp.
GCTGAACGCAAAAAAGGCGTGGTGGCCGCAAGCGCTGGAAACCATGCCCAGGGTGTTGCCTTAGCTGCGAAAATTCTTGGCATCAAAGCCACAATCTTTATGCCAGTTGGAGCCTCACTGCCAAAATACGAAGCGACTTTGAGCCATGGTGCCGATGTTCAGCTCGTCGGTGCTGACCTAGCGGAAAGTTTTAAAGCTGCAAAAGATTTTTGCAAAAAATCGGGAGCTGTATTTATACCGCCATTTGATCATTTGGATATTGTGCTTGGTCAAGGCACTGTTGGATTGGAAATTGTGGAGGAACTTCCAGAAGTAAAAAATATTCTGGTTGGTTTAGGTGGAGGCGGTTTTGCGGCTGGTACTTCGCTAGCCGCAAAACTAAAGTCGAAAAATCCAAAGCTAAAAGTGTTTGCAGTGCAGGCAGCGAATGCGGCGGCCTACCCGACATCACTAACGCTTGGCCACCCGGTTGAGGTTGCACTTTCTGCCACTATCGCAGATGGCATTGCGGTCTCGAAGCCCGGCAAAATTCCTTTTCAAATTGTTCAGCAATATGTGGACAAAGTGGTTACGGTCACAGAAGACGAAATGGCTCGAGCAATGCTGATGGTTTTGGAAAAATCAAAACTTGTGGTGGAGCCAGCAGGGGTTGTGGGAGTTGCGGCAATGCTTGCACACAAAATAAAAGTTAAAGGTCCAACCGTCATCGTTCTCTCTGGTGGAAATATTGATGCGCTGTTAATGCAAAAAGTGATTGGCCATGGTTTGGCAGCATCCGAGCGATACACCACTATCTCGGTGATGTTGCCGGATCGACCCGGACAACTTGTAAAAATTGCGACCGCAATTGCGAATGCCGGCGGAAACGTCGTCGAAGTTCTACATACCCGCCACGGTAAAGGCTGGGAAATTGGGGATGTTGAAATTCAACTCAGTATCGAAACTCGCGGGCATGAGCACCGACTCGCCGTTTTTTCGGCGTTGGAAAGTCAAGGGTTGAAACCAAGAATTATTCGAGATTAAGTATTCAATCTAATCAGCGATTAAGTCCAGAACTTCGTCGGACAAAATTTTGGCCAGTTCTCTCATCCCGATTTCTTGCAGAGAATTAGCCCGATTCCGATTAGGCGCTGCTGGGATTGGCACCATATGAGGCACACCTAAAACTTTCGCTCCAGCCGCTTCGGCAGAAAGCACTCCAGTGAGCGAATCCTCAATCGCAACACAATCACCCGCGCATACTCCGAGTAACTTGATTGCGGTTTCATATGGTTCCGGATGTGGCTTGCCTTGTTTCACGATATCGCCAGTGACTACGACTTCGATTGACCCATCGGGTAGTTGCTCCAACACTGCGTCCGCTAATTGTTTGTAAGACATAGTCACCAGCGCAGATCGAATACCCGCGGATTTCACCTGCATTAGCAATTCCAACGCACCTGGTCGCCACGGGATACCTTTAGTTCGCATTTGGGACTCGACCATTTGAATCAGTGACTGGACAATTTCCGGGATTGGCAGTTGCACACCTGCTCGAGTTTGCAACTCGGCCGCTGTAACTGGGATTGGTTTGCCGACTACAGACAAGCCATCGGCATGCGACCAAGTCCCACCAGCTTGAGTGGCAATCTGGATTTCGGCCGCAATCCAATATTCCTCGGTATCAACCAGGGTGCCGTCCATATCCCACAAAATCGCAGCTGGTTTCGTAAATGCTTCTGTCATGATTCCAATCAACTTACTAGAAAACTAAGTGCCAAAGTGAGAAATATTGCTAAATTCAAGGAGATCTTTCGCATCATGGCTAAGCCAACAAGCGCCACGATTAATTTCATGGTGGTGAAATCAACCGCTTGAATGACTGGATCCCACAAACTTGCAGTTAAAAGCCCTACCACCGCGATATTGGCACCAGCAATAAATTTGGCAAGAACCCCATCGGCATGGCTAGTCCATTTTGGGAGAGCGAAATACATCAACCCAATGCCGGGAAGAAAAATTAGCGCAGTAGCGATTGCTGCACCGACTAAGCCATTAATCGGTGTTGGGTTCAGGAATCCGAGGTAGGCCGCAAAATTAAACAGCGGTCCGGGCATTAGGTTCATAACGCCATAGCCAGTCAAGAATTCGCTTATTGGCATGAGCTGATTGCCCACAATGCCTTGTTCCAGGATTGGTAAAACCACATGACCGCCACCAATCACAAGCAATCCAGCCTGCAGCATGATTGCGAAAAAAGTCCAGGTGCCAGAAACCAAGAAGGTTGCGGCTAAGCCCAGAACGACAGCCGTTACCCACATCCACCGACCATTTTTCAGCAGCATGATTGTGATTTGCCTGGCATTAGTGCGGCTCCACCAAAACCCAAAAATGATTACTAGTAAAAACCCGATCCGGGCATCCGTGAAAACTACGGTGAGGGCAACTAATGCAGCCGGAAAATAACTTTGAAAATTTGGAATCAATGCCCTCGACATCGAAATTACGGCATGAGCGACAATCACCACAACCACTAATTTCAAGGTTTGAATAATTCTTGGATCATCAATCGCCGGAGCCAAGCCTGCTGCGAAAAGTGTGATTAGCGAAAATCCCGGCAGAGTAAATCCCAGCCAAGCCGCGAAAGCTCCGCGCAGCCCAGCTAGTTTTAAACCGATACCAAAACCTGCTTGCGAACTGGTTGGGCCTGGCAAAATTTGCGCCAAAGAAACAATGCGGGCGTATTCAGCCGAGGTTAACCACTTTTTTTGTTCAACATATGTGGTGTGATACCAAGCTAAGTGTGCGGTTGGTCCACCAAAAGTAACAAACCCAAGCCTTAGGGCTGTAAAAAATATTTCCTTGATGGACATTGATTGCTTTCAAGTTGGAAGGTAGGCACTAAGTTTAGATTAGAAGATTTAAAGCGATTGCATAATCAAAGAATGGATTCGACAGTGAGCACAATTCCTAATCGAACTGAGCGAGTGCTCATCGTGGTTGATGTCCAGAATGGCGTGGTTTTCGATGCCTGGAATCGGGATGCAGTCGTTTCAAATATCGCCGAGGTGGTGTCGGCCGCTCGAGCCCACTCCACTCCTATCGTATGGGTGCAGCACAACGAACCAGAGATGCCAATAGGCCATGAATATTGGCAACTGGTTCCGGAACTCAATCGACTTGAATCTGAGCCATTGGTACATAAGCAATTTCGTAGCTCTTTTGATGAGACTACTTTGGAAACTGAATTGGCGAAGTTAAATGCCAGTGAGTTAGTGATTGTTGGGGCGCAAACAAATAACTGCATTCGCTCAACCATTTATTCCGCACTTGAACGAGGTTATGACGTAACACTTGTCGAAGACGCCCACACCACTTCAGATGAAGAATGGGATAACGGACCGATTTCAGCCGAGTTTGTGGTGGCGGAACAAAACCGAACTTTACTGAATTACGAACTACCTGGCCGGAGCTGTCATCTTGTGAAAGCTGATCAGGTTTTTACTGCTTGACCCCAACATCAAATGGCTCGCCGTTCGTGATTCGGACTAATTCGGCAAAACTGGTTGGAAAGACGTAGTGAGGGTGGCCGCCAGCAGCCCAAATAACTTCCCAAGCCGCCAGTTGAGTGTCGACGATGGTGCGGAGTGGTTTTGGATGCCCAACCGGCGCAACGCCACCGATTGGCTGTGAAGTGTGGGTACGAACGAAATCTGCGTTTGGTCGGGTCACCTGCTTTACCCCCAGATGTTCTGCCAACCTGACGGTGTCAGCCTTGTGCTGACCACTGGTTAAAACCAAGATTGGCTCATCATCAGCTGCGAAAATTAGCGAGTTTGCTACCTGCCCCACCTCAATGTTGAGTTGGGCAGCAGCCGTAGCTGCGGTGGGTGAAGACTCGATGGTTTCAATTATCTTGCCAGTCACGTTTGCGGCTGCAAGCGCGTTTGCGACATTAACTCCATTTGGATGCATTTCCACAATTTCCCGAGTATTCATGGCTTAGGCCTTTCGTTTTCGCATCTGCAGAATGGCGATGGCAAAAAGTGTTGCGATCGCACTCGCCGTAAGTACCCCGACTTTGGCGGTATTGGTCAAAGCTGCATCGCCATAGAAGGCGAGTTCGGCAATCAAGAGCGCCACGGTAAAACCAATTCCCGCTAGTACTCCGACTGCAAAAACGTCTCGCCAGGAAATCTCTTCGGCAAGTTCGGCTTTGGTGAATCTTGCGAGTAGCCAAGAAACCGCAACCACACCAATCGGCTTCCCTAGGACTAGACCTAGAACAATTCCAATGAAAATGGGGGAGTCGAGATTGTCAGAAAAACCTACTCCACGTAGGTCCACGCCAGCCGCAAAAAAAGCGAAAATTGGAACTGCAAAACCAGCCGACCAAGGATGCAAAGCGTGCGAGGCTTTTTCAAGGGGAGACTTATTTTGACCTTCAAGTTTTTTGGCACTAGTCAGCAATCCAAGAATTACACCAGCCACGGTTGCGTGCACTCCACTGAGATACATGAAGGTCCATGCAGCCAACCCAACCGGCACGTAGAACCAAAGCGACCGCCACCGGAAAAATTGACCCACCGCATATAAAGCCAAGAAAGCCAGCGTCAGTAAAAAGTATCCGGCATAAAAACCTTTTGAGTAGAAAACTGCGATGACTGTGATGGCGCCCAGATCATCAACCACAGCCAACGTCAACAGAAAAGCTCTCAGCTCGACAGGTAGGTGTTTGCCAAAAACGGCTAATACTGCCAAAGCAAAAGCGATATCTGTCGCGATTGGGATACCCCAACCGTGAGCATATTCACCACCGGTGGCAGTTATCACTGCGAAGTAAATTGCCGCAGGTAAGACCATGCCGCCCACAGCTGCGGCGATTGGAACAACTGCTCGAGCGGGGTCAGAAAGCGAACCGTGTAAAAACTCATGTTTTAACTCAAAACCAACCACGAGGAAGAAAAGTGCTAGTAAGCCATCAGCGGCCCAGTGGGAGAGCGACATTTTCAGGCCAATCGATTCAAAACCAATTTTGGTTTCGCTCAATTCCCGGTAAAAGTCACCGAAAGGCGAGTTGGCCCAAACGATTGCGACGGTAGCGGCAATTAAAAGTAGGACACCACCAACCGTTTCTTCCCGCAAAAAGTCTGAAACCCGGGTGCGCTCAGCGCGGTTTAACCTGCTGAATATTGATGGTCGCTTGGTTTTGGCCATGAGTGCAGATTACTGATTCAGTCCCTCAAATGCAGAAGTGCGGGCATGAATGAATTCATGCCCGCACTCTTTGAGATTATTTAAATCTCAATACCTGTTGTGTCTTCCTCGCGGATTTTCCATTCGGAACCGTACTCAAAAACTTTATCCAAGAATGGTTTTGGATCAAACCACTCCGGACCGTTTACGCCTTCTGGCTGCCAGACTCCCTCGTGCAGCAGTTCGAGCGCTATGACGGGGTTTAAAGCGGTTTGCCAGACCACGGCTTGGTCGCCGTACTCCTGCATTGACCACTCGTTATCAACCACGTGATAGAGGTAAACCGCACGCGGTTTGCCTTCTTTGTCCAAGCCCTTCACGAGCGTGCCGGCACAGGTTTTGCCTTTCATCCGCTCACCTAAAGTGGCGGGATCTGGCAGTGCTGCTGCAAGCAAATCACGAGGCGACATGCTGACCCCTTGAACTTCGACATGTTCTTTACGGTCCATGCCTAGTTTGTGAATGGTTTTCAGTACATCGATGAATTCGCTGCCTAGTCCGTATTTGAAGTTGACTTTTTTGGCATCAACTTTTTGCGGGATTAGAACAACTTCTTCGTGCTCAACATTTACACATTCGACTGGTCCGATACCTTCTGGGAAATCGAAGAATTCGGGTTCGCTAAATGGCTCAGTGGTGTACCAGCCGCGACCGTCTTCCCACACAAGTGGTGGGTTTAAACATTCTTCGATGGTGGTCCAGATTGAGAATGAAGGTGCAAAGTCGTAGCCCTCCACTGTCAGATTGGAACCATCGAAAACTGTAATCTCATCGATTCGCGTAAAAATTTCATCAGATGCATAGCGGGCAAAAACATCACTGATTCCAGGTTCGACACCCATACCAACCAATGCATAAATACCGCGTTCCGACCAGTTCCAATCTCGGGCAAACTGTTCATCGCCCAATTTCACGCCAGACTCGGAGTGAGGTAGAAGTGGATGTGGTCGCGAAAGCGACATTGCCATATCCATGTAGTTGACGTGTTCAAGTTCGCAGGCCAAAAAGATTGGCATTACGAATCTGGGGTCAACCGCATTCACCACGATATTTGGTTTCGTGGTTCTAATTAATTCTCGAATTGCTTCGAGATCTGAAGCGTTAACTTCAGCTGCTGAAAATCGGTCATCATTTAGCCGTTTAACGGCAGCTTGAGCTTTCTCAAGCGTGTAGTCAGCGATGACCATATGGGAAAAGAAATCTCGCCTTGCAGCGATGTTCAAAATTGCCCGTCCGACTCCACCTGCTCCAATGACCAGGGTCCTCACGGATTTTCACCCCTTACGGTGTATCTAGTTTGCAAGGGCAGGTTACCCCAGCCCCCGGGGGGACTGGCAACTCTTACTTGGCTTTTCGCAACATCAATTATGTAGATGTTGCACTATTTGCTCAAAGACTTTCGTAACATCAGGATTATCTGCCTCAGACAAACTATTCGAAAGTTTCACAATCACCACATCTGCGTCAGGGTCGGTATAAACGTATTGCCCATGCAGCCCTAAATAAAGATTTGCAACCGAGTTTGGATGCCAAGTGAAAGCGCTGTAACCCCAACCATGATCTAGTTGCGTGACACTTGCACTCATTCGTTCTGCCCAAGCGGGTGAAATCGTGGCAAATGAGTCGCCCTGTAGAGAGTCATTTAAGGCTTTCCCTAACTTAGCGAAATCTCTAGCTGTCGCATTCAGACAGCAGAATCCTTTGGCGCTACCACCTGGGCGATCTAAATTCCAAGTCGCAGCGTGCTCCATCCCAAGCGGGGTCCAGAGTTTTTGCTCAACCAGTTTTGCCAAACTTGTGTCTGTCACTTTTTCCAAAATCATGGAAACCATCTGGGTGTCAACACTTCGATATTCCGAGTCGCTCCCGGGCGCCCAGTACAAATCTCGGTGATTCTGAATGAAGTTATAAAGGTCTGTGGTCGCGTACATCTGAGCGATTGGATTTCCCCAACCGGCTGGACCATCAGGATAGTTATCCGCAACCGCCACGCCACTCGACATATCGAGCAGCTGGGCTACTGTGATTTCATCAAATGCGGTTCCAGTTTTTAATTCTGGAAACCATTTCACAAAGGTATCTGACTCGGCGAGTTTGCCTTCGGCAATCAACTGGCCGGCCAAAATTGAAACTACAGATTTTGCGACTGAGTATGAAGGAAGTTGGGATTTCTCATCGAAACCATTCAAGTAAATTTCACTGATAATCGCATCATTCTTGATGACAATGAAAGCGTTCGTGTCGGTTGCTGTTAAAAAGTCATAAAGCCCAATCTGCTGCGCCATGAAATCAACCTCAAGTTCATCGAGTTTTGCGCCGCTATTCCAAGGCAAAGGCCGAAGCGCCGCAATCTCATCAGCTGGCATTAACTTAGGGGTATCGCTTGGCGCTGCAAGTCCCAATCGGACTGCCGCTACAGGATTCGGATAATTGATAAAGATTGTTAAACCCCACAGCAAAAGGTAAATAGTTCCGAAAATAATTACAAACTTACGAAGCACCTTAAGCATTTTGCACCTTTGATGGAATTACTTGAGTGGAGAAATGAAACTGTCGCCAAATATAGCCATCTCTTTTTCGCAAATGTGTTCTCCCAAGATTCTCTAGATTAGTTAGTCTCATCAACAAATCGGGCTGTTTTTTAACTCAGGTGGCCTGATTTGTGTGTAAAAACCGTCTATCCACAAGGGTGGGGTGATTGGCGTCACCGCTTTAGTTTTCTATTATTTAAGATTAGATTCTTGTCGACAGAAAAGAGCCACCTATGAATCCGCCCGAAGAACAAACTAAACGCCGAGTTTTGGACTGGATTGGTCTGAAAAAGGAAGAAGTTGTTCCGGCTTCGAGCAGTGCTGAAGAGTTGATTGAGCGGATTAAGCAGTTGCAGCAGGAAAATGCTGAACTTAAGGCTCGGAAAGATTTACAGGACTTAGATCCAGCTGAGATTGAAGCGTTAGCGGCTGAGACTGCAGTTTCGATCTTGAAAACTGTCCATGTGCGTGAAGCAGAAGCTAAAGCGGCGGCTAGCGAACTTTTAGAGTCTTCCGCCAAAAAAGCCACAGCTGCCCTTACCTCGGCTGAAAAGCGACTGGCAGATGCTTCTGCGGTGGCCGACAAGACCATTTTGGATGCGCAGAAAGCGGCGACAGACACAATCGAATCTGCCACAAAGAAGGCCGCAAGTTTGGTGGCAGAGGCCGAGGCCTCAGCTAAGCAGATCCGCGCCACTTTGGATGCGGAAGGCCAGCAGATTCGAACTGAGGC
>JBBAQJ010000054.1:0-8489 GCA_040400365.1 Polynucleobacter sp.
AGGGGAATTGACAAAAGCCTTAGAAATCTTAGAGGTTGCGGGGCATCTTGATCAGGATGCGATCGCCGCGTTGAATCTTTATCGGGGGGATGCCTCTCAGGATGACCAAAAGGGAGGCCGCGGCAATGCTTAAGGCCTCTCACTTCCAAGAATGGCGATCGAGCGCGGTCGATCCTGAGATTGTCCAGCTTAATGTAGAGTCACTGTCAGGGGATGCGCCCTATGAGGCCTTACTCTATGGACTACCTAATACTGCAAGGACAAACACCGGGCGGCTGTCCAGTGGATGGTTAAAAAAATACAGTCACCTAGAAGATGGGGGATGGTTTTGCTCCGGGGTTGATGTACTCACCGGAACCCCATCCCGGTGGGGATGCTTGAAACCCGACAAGCCACGAATTGATCTAGACGGGATGACCTTAGATCAGCTAAAAAGCTTATGCCTAAACCAGGGCATAAACCCCGATGGATGGAGTAAGAGTCAACTGGTTAGGCAGTTAACGGCCAAAGGCCAAAAATCTAAACCCCTTAAGTATGAACACCCCGCTAAATGCCCTACAGAAATCTTCGCTCTCAGAGTGCCGGATCATATCTGGCAAGCAATAGGCGATAAATATGGAATCGCGCCCTATTGCCTACTGCCAACAAGGGACACTGACACACCCCCCCTAATAAGTAATTTAAGTGACACACCCGGTGTGACATTTTGGGCATGGGTCCTCGATAACCCCTCGATCGCCCTGCTAATCACAGAAGGGGCAAAAAAAGCAGGGTCCCTACTTACCGCCGGTTACGCTGCCATAGCACTGCCGGGCATCTATTCAGGTTTTAGGCAAGATAAGGAATGGGGAAACGCGATCGGGCTGCCCTACCTAATCCCCCAACTGCTGCCATTTTGCGGGGGAGGCCGGGAGGTCGTCTTTTTCTTTGATCAGGATAGCAAGCCTAAGACAATCAAAAATGTCCGGCGGGCGATCGAGCGCACGGGTAAGCTTTTAGGTTACAAGGGCTGTAAAGTATCCGTGGCCCGATGGTCAAGCTACTGGAAGGGGATAGATGATTTTATCGCTTCTCAGGGTGTGGAGGCCCTTGATCAGGTATTCTCTGAGAGAATCTCTTTAGATGCTTATAAGATTGAGAATTTTTCCGCTATCACCCCCGATTTAAAGATAAATGAGAGATATATCCCCCAATCCCTAGAAATCCCTGAGAATGCCAAAATCATAGGGATTAAAGCGCCCAAGGGGACGGGAAAAACTGAGTTTATAGCCGCAAAAATCGCGCCGCTATTGGCCAAGGGCGATCGAGTCTTGGTACTCACCCATAGAGTACAGTTAGGACTGGAATTATCACGCCGGTTCGGGGTGAACTATCGATCAGAATTGGCCAAAAGTGAGGACGGTAGCTTATTGGGCTATGTGCTATGTGTCGATAGTTTACACGGTAAAGCTAATCCTAAGTTTAATCCCAATGATTGGGAAAATACCACGATAATCATAGATGAGGCCGAGCAAGTTTTCTGGCACTTATTAAACTCTCCTACCTGTGAACAGTATCGCGTAAAAATAATTGATTCTCTGAGAGAATTATTCAGAATTGTAGTATCTACAGGGGGAAAAATCTATCTAGCTGATGCTGATTTAAGTATGAATGCTATCGGGTATGTGCAATCTCTGATCGGTTTTCCCGTTGAATCTTATATTATCGAAAATACCTATAAATCCCCCCTCAAAAGGGATTTATATCGTTTCGAGGGGAACAATCCGTCTAGCTTGATTCAAGAGCTAGAAATCGCTGTTTCTAGCGGTCAAAAGGTGATTGTTCACACGGATGGCCAAAAGCACAAATCGAATTGGGGAACCCGCAATCTAGAATATTATCTCAAGAAAAAAAACCCTAACCTAAAAATCCTGAGAATAGACAGCGAGAGTGTATCCGATCGCACTCATCCCGCCTATGGTTGTATGGGGAATCTCGATCAGATTTTATGTCAGTATGATCTAGTAATTTGTTCCCCGGTAATCGAGACGGGAATATCAATCGATATTAATCACTTTGACGCGGTTTTTGCCATTTCTCATGGTGTTCAAAGTGTTAACGCTTTTTGCCAAACATTAGCACGGGTAAGGTCTAATATTCCGCGCTATATCTGGGTTTCTGGGGTTTCTCCTAACAGAATTGGAAACGGTTCAACCGACCTCAATCAACTATTAGCAGGGGAACACTTTAAAGCGAAAAATACTATCAGGATATTGCAATCAGTGGGATTGAGAGAGATTCCAGAATTTAGCTTTTTAGAAGATGGTGAGAAGTATTCCCCTAGTCTTTCCCTATGGGCTAAAAATACCGTTAAAATCAATCTAGAGGCAAAAAACTATCGGGAATCGCTAATGAAAAAGCTAGAGGATGAAGGATACAAAATCACTCTGATTGCGCCCGGTGACAAGGAAGCGATCGAGTCATTAAAGGATGACATAAAATCGGCAAAAAATGAGAACTATTCCGAGCATAAAGAAGCTGTGCTTAATGCTGACAGCCTAAGCAATTGCGAGTATGATTCTCTCAAAGAAAAAAGAGAACTAACAGAAGGGGAAAGAAATCAATTAAAGCGAGGGCGGATCGAGCGCACTTATGGGATTAATTTAACCGATGAACTGATCACCAAAGATGATAATAACTGGTATCCACAGATAAGGCTGCATTACTTCCTAACTGTAGGGAATCAGTTCATCGGTGATCGTGACAAGAAAAAGCTTGATGACTCGCTAGAAAATGGTGAGGGGAAAGTATTCAAGCCGGATATTAATCGATCGCTTTTATCGGCAAAAATTCAGCTATTAAAGCTTCTCAATATAGAACAATTCTTAGACAGCGATCGAGAGTTTACCGGGGATGACCTTGCTGAATGGTTTGAGAGGCTCAAAAAAATACCCGCTTCTCAAATTAAGTCGATTCTAGGGTTTACCCTTTCTATGGGCGATACGCCGATCGCTTTTGCTCAAAGGCTGCTAGCGGTCTTGGGACTGAAACTTAGCTATGTCTCTCATCGCCGGTTCCCGGACGGTTCCCGGCAGCGGGTTTATCGTGGCTGTGACCCTCTAGCTGACGGCCGGGGTGAGGTATTCCAAGAGTGGCTTAAAAGGGATATGGAATCGATCGAGCGCTCGATCGAGATTGCTGCGTAACCCGGAACACCCTCTCTAATACTATGTTTATTGGGATAAAACCGGTGTTCCCTAATCACAAAACCTACCCCAAAACCAAAACCGCAAAAATTGCGTATTTTCGGGGTTTTTTCCCGTGAGAAGTGTTTTCCCGTTGCAACCCAACAACAAAGTATTTTTTTTTTCTGTCTCTAGCGACACCCCGCGCCATTGGTAGGGGCGATCGAAAAGTCCCGAAAAGAACCTATTGTTTTCCCCTAACCCAATCGGGGTAAAGGTTTCGACTAATCGGGTAAACCGGCCCGGTATTCATACGCCCCACCCTTGGATGGCCTCCGGCCTGATCGGGGCCACCTTTCCCGGACGGCTTTTTTCCTCAGTCCCTCTATGGACGTAGGCCACCCCGGGACTGCCATATCCCTGATTTCTCTTAATGTAAAAAAACCGGGTTTAGGCAGTGGCTTCACATAATACGGTCTGTAGTCGGTGTAACTGTACTCAGTCATATCAGTCAGGGTTAGGGCTGATCGGGGTTAGGGTAGTAGAGGCCGTGTCTCAGTATTAGGTGTTTTTGCGCGGTTTTGCCGTGCCAAGTATCAATCACCCCTGCTTTAGCCCATTTATTCAGATAGTAGTAGCTGGTATCTTCTATCCCCCTTTTTTTTAGGTAATCATGGGCCTGATTGGGATTCATGCCCTCACTCAGTTGATTGTTGAACTGTGGACTGTCACCCGGGACGGGACCGATCGCGTCCGTTACCGGTTCAATAGATGAGTCAGGTTCACTGGTCAAGGTTTCAACCGTATAAACAGACTCAACCTTTACCGTAACAGCCTCTACAGTATCAGTGACAGCCTCAACCTTTTCTGTGTCAGTCTCTACAGTATCAGCAGTCTCAACCGTTGGCAAGGTTCCGATCGCCGGTTGGTCCGGTGGTGAGGGGGAAACTTCCGGGGTCACGGTTCCGATCGCCGGTCGGTCCGGTTCATCGTGGGAAGTTTCGCCGGTGGGTTCCACTATTGGGGAAGTGGCGATCGAAGCCTCTCGCTGTAGCCTTAGCAGCCTCTCCATATCATCTAGTTTTGATTGAATACCTTTAATTATTTCCGAGTTAGCGATCGCATACTCAAGCTGATCACTGCTTACCATATTCTCGGAATGGCTGTCACGGTCTGTGTTTACAGTGTCAGACACACTGTTATACTTTTTTACTAGATTGGGATCGATAACGGGTAAATCGCTGTTATACCACGTTATACGGCTGTTAACATCGGACTCAAGGAATTGACCATATAAAGGGTGACTCTCCCAATCCTGTTTAAGATTGTCGGTTATGCCAATGTATAACAGATTGTTATCCGATGTAAACACTTGATAGATAGCGGCTATAGCCGGGAGTTTATGCCGGTCGGTCACTGCAAGGGAAGGGATAGAGCTTCTCAATCGGTCAATCACTACATCGGTCTTAGATCGCCCTGTTAAGTTTTTTTCCGACTCAATTTGATCGAGTACATCTATAGGGCAACGGACGGCAAGTAAGGGAGTTTCAGGCATAAGTGTTATACGGTGTTAACGCTTCTATATAAATTAATATAACACACTGTATAACACTGTCAACAGAAAAAAGTAATAGATAATATAACAATATGTATAACAGTGTAAACAGTAAGATTGTCTAATAGTATAACATTGTGTATAACACTGTTTACATAATGGCACGCGGTCTCGCTTTGCGAGCGCTTTGCGATCGCATTCCAAGACTCATGATGAATCACCCCTAAAACTTTTTTTCGAGGGTTTTAGGGGTGTTTTTGAGGGGGTGTTTTTTGGGTGTTAGACCAGACCATCTAACAAGTCGGTCACTTCCCCTTGATGATTTTTGCGGTTGTCATCATAAATCAGCAAAGTGTTAAGGCTAGAATGGCGCGATAGCTTCTGTACCCGTCTAACGTCCCCATTAGTGGCCTCAAGCGCGGCCGTGATAGAACTATGGCGGATCCGGTGGGGTGACATAGCCTTAGTGATACCGGCAGCCTGACAGCGATCGCTCACAATATTGTAAATAGCCTGAGTAGATAGGCGGCCGTCTTTATAGCCGGCATTCACAGAACAAAACAAGGCTTTATCGGGGTTGACTTCCCCCCTTGCAGTCAACCAAGACTCGATCGCCCTTACCGTGCCACTGCCAAGAGACACAATCTCTGATTGAGTCCCCCTTCCCTTCCCAAAAATCCTTAAGGTTTTAGCCGTGGGATCAAAGTCACCGATATTGGCTTTGCTGACTTCGGATCTTCTCAGGGCATTACTCCATAAAAGGATTAGGAGTGCATAATCTCTAATACCCTTAAGGGACGTGCGATCAATCCCCCCTAAAACCCGCTTAAAAGCTTCCGGGTCAATGCCAGTGGTATCTCTATAGGAACACAGCTTCTCACCCTTAACAGCTTCTAACATAAATTCAGAATGACCGCAATTGTAAGCAAAACAGACCAATGACTTAATAGCAGCTAACCGTCTATTAATTGTGGCCGATTTAAGATTATTTTGGATTAATTCCCCTTTATAACGGGAAACTAGGGCATAAGCACCATGGCGATCGAGCGTTAGGAATTTTCCCAATTCTGTCCCAATATCTGAGAGAAAATTCTCAATATCTTTTTGGTACACCCTTTGAGTGTGAGGCGATCGCTTAGTAGCTAACCAATCAACTAAAACCCTATCCCAATCGGTGCTAGGGGGAACCAGGGATAGGTGAGAAAGTCTAGAATTTAGCAGTACAACGTTATCGGTCATCTTGCGAAAATGGTTATTATCAACACATTAAGTTTTATTAAGAACCCGTAACAGGTACGGGTTAAGGTTTTTAGGGGTTAGGGAAAAAAACTATTTTTCCTAGTATGCCTAGTATTCCTGTCACCAAAATTCCGACAATGCCAAGAAAAGCATTACTTGTAATATTCAACCGTCCATTTAGGTCATTAATGCGCTTGTCTGTCTCTATTAGCTTAGAATCTAAGGTTTTAATATCTCCCTTTATTTCCGATTGTCCGATTTCTAACTTTGTGAGACGTTCCTCGATTTTGTCGAATTTTTGGCTAACATCTTTCTGGTAGCTGTCTATTTTCCCCTCAATCCTTGTCAGAACAGCCTCTAAGGAATAGGTCACGGTTTCGTTAGGCATTGGCTAAACTCCTATTTTTTCGTTGATGCCATTTCTCCTACCAATTCAGCGCGTAGCGATGCGATCGCTTTCGCTAAGTCTTCACGGGTAATTAAATCGGTATCAGTCTGATCGGTTTTAAGGTTGAAAGGATAAATATCACCCTGATCCTCAGATAGGGCATTAATACCTAATCGGATAAGGTGAATGATGACCGGGGTTATCTCAGGTTTCCCAGATATATGATGAATAGGTGCGTTAAAGCGATCCGCCGCTAAGGTTTGAATAGTTTCGAGTAAATCGTTAGGGAGCCTTAAATCGATCCGAGTGCTGCGGGGTGATTGCCTCATTTTTTAATCAGGATACTATCACTATCACTATATACCCTTTATCCTACCAGTATCCTGATAGATAAGCCTTTGATATACCGATTAACTATCTTGATATTTTTTGCTTATATCCAGATAAACCCCTTGACATCCTGATATATATCAGGATATTATACAGATATAGAGAAAAGCGACCGCAACTAATACCACTCAGAGCGATCGCTTCTCTCTCGTAAACCTAACAAAGTTGATGATACATCATGAAGCTTGCTACTGCAATCCTAACCAGCGCTCCCAGAACAGTAGAGACTAAATACGGCACTAAAACCGTTTTAGACGCGGTAAGAACTGATAATAACGAGCCTATCACGCTATGGCGGCCTGCTAACGACACTTATTGCCAGAAATTGGGCAAAAATAGCCGGGTATCTGTTGGCATTGATCATAAAAATAAACCTAGCTTGATTGAGGATGAAGCCATTACCAATCTCGGAAAACCCTTACCCGTTGAACCGGTTCCCGTTAAATCGGTTCACTCATATAACCATAAAATCGAGGAAAACAGCGAGAAACCTTCCCAGAGTGACCAATCACTTCTATCTCCTAATCAAAAGCGAGAAATAGCCAATTATGTGCAAGAAATGGCAAAACTTTATAAATATTGTCTCGATCAAGTTGAGTCAACCATCGGAGTAGAGGGTGAGGACAAGAGAGCGATCGCCACTACCCTCTATCTCTCGGCTCAAAAGAAATTCGCGCTGTAACTGATTAGTAATGGGGGAATTATTCCCCTCATTAGGAGTAAAAAAAGATGGAATTTACCGCAACTTTACCCCTCAAGATTGAGGTCACAATCAAGGCTAAAAATCGACAAGAGGCTTTATCTTTTCTCGATGATTTGTATGCCAATATCTCGATAGAAAACGACGGGAACCAAAAGATAGAGATAGTTGACGATAATCTTTCCCTAATCGAATTTAACTGGGAATTAGAAGATTAATCACCAGTTATCAGTTATCAGTAACCCATTGACATTTAGGAGTAACAAAAAGATGACCAACAACCTGACAAAAGAAGACACAGAAAACACTGCCGGCGACATTTACATGGACTTAGTGGCGATCGAGCGCTATTTGTGGCTGTTCAAAAAATCGTTAAGAACCGACTTATCGGAGAATTGTCAAAAGCTTTACATTGAGAATCTCGAAAATATCCAAAACTCGATCGAAGCCACAATCAAAAAGGCAGCGCGGGTTTACGCTTTCTTTAATGGGGATGACCCCGATTAATCGGAATAGTCAAAACCGAAACAATTGCGGTTTTGAACTATCAGTTATCAGTTATCAGTTATCAGTGATTTATTTCTGGTAAAATCGTTTCACGAGTAGAAAATCCTGACAAGTCACCCTTTACAAATTCCCCGGTAACGCACCTAACGTTGCCGGGGAAAGTGAGGCTATACCGATTAATCGGTTTTGTTAACTTACGTTTTGGTTGCTGCCAAAACCTTAGAAGTGAATAAATTTAATTTACCAGATACCAGCGAAGTTGCTGAAAGTTTCTTTACTACCAGTAAAAATGTATCATTGATTGCACTCAATGATAAACCATTTTACCATAATCTAGAATCGTTAGTAAAATGTCCACGATGCCAGAATTTAAGCGAATTGGTAGAGGATGGCCCGATTAGGTCTTTATATCGGTGCCGGGACTGTGGAATCTTCGCAAAACTCACTCATAAAAAGAAAAGACCGGACGGGTTGAGGTACGCGATCGCCCTAGGGGAATTGACAAAAGCCTTAGAAATCTTAGAGGTTGCGGGGCATCTTGATCAG
>JBBAQJ010000055.1:0-8423 GCA_040400365.1 Polynucleobacter sp.
GAAGATCACCGGTAAGCAGGGTTTGCGCGCCTCAATCACGGGAGAGATCGTGATGGATGAAGTATTTGTGCCCGCTGAAAATGAGTTCCCGGATATTACGGGTCTTAAGGGCCCCTTCACCTGCCTAAACTCAGCGCGGTATGGAATCTCGTGGGGCGTACTCGGTGCTGCGGAGTTTTGTTGGCACGCAGCGCGCCAATACACCTTGGATCGCAAACAGTTTGGTAGACCCTTAGCAGCCAATCAGCTCGTCCAGAAAAAATTAGCCGATATGCAAACCGAGATTACGTTAGCACTGCAAGGCGTTTTACGATTGGGGCGGATGAAGGATGAAGGAACCGCTGCCCCTGAAATTACCTCCATCATGAAGCGCAACTCCTGTGGTAAATCACTTGATATTGCGCGGATGGCCCGTGATATGTTGGGTGGTAACGGTATTTCAGATGAGTATGGCGTGATCCGTCACATGCTCAATCTTGAGGTTGTTAATACCTACGAGGGCACGCACGATATTCATGCTCTTATTTTGGGTCGAGCCCAAACTGGTATCCAGGCGTTTAGTTAGATTTGAGGAGTTGCTGCGCTAATTCGAGATAGCTCGTTTGCTGCGCACTTTTGACCGTTAAAATACGGGCCTTTTGATATTGGCTGAAGTTGCGAGCAATCGAATCCTGATACGCTGGATCGTAGTGCTTAATCAGTAATTCCTCAACCAATACTGGGTAGAGCCCCTCAGCGGCCAGTTGCTGCCATTTGGTAATTTGTTCCTTGCCATAGCGTTGCGTTAAGAGACTCAGCAAATGGCGCAGTTCATCATGATCCGTTAAGAGATGGGCGTATTCTTTTATCAGAACATCGACCCGTACCGAGCGATCGGCCTTGATTTCAACACAATCCCCCTGCCGAATTTGATCCATCAGAGCATCTGGAATATGCAGGCAACCTACCTTCTTGCTCTCCGATTCCACATAAATCATTTGATCAAACTTGAATTGCCGTAGCGTATTCCACAAGCGACTCTCAAACATTTTTTGACTGGGTTGTGCCTGATTGGGCAAGCCACCGAGTACTGAGCCGCGATGGGCTGCGAGACCCTCGAGATCCAGAACTTGAGCATGACTACTTAAGGCTTGCAATAAGCGAGTCTTACCGCTACCTGTCATGCCACAAACAACGGTGAACTTCGCTAAGGGCGCCCATTGCTCCAGATCAGTAATCACTTGGCGCCGATACCCTTGATACCCACCTTGCAGCTGCTGGGCCTTCCAGCCGATGCGTTGCAGGATGTGCGCAAAGGCGCCGCTGCGCTCCCCTCCCCGCCAGCAATAAACCAAGGGTCGCCATTCCCGCGGCTGGTGAATAAAGTGTTCTTGCAAATGACTGGCGATATTTTTAGCAACCAGAGCAGCGCCTAATTTCTTCGCTGCAAAAGGAGATTCTTGCTTATAGAGCGTGCCAACTGCAGAGCGTTCCTCATTATTTAATACTGGGCAATTGATAGCGCCTGGAATATGATCAAGTACGTACTCAGCAGGTGAGCGCGCATCAATGATGCAATCAAATTGATCTAAGTCCTGCCCCAACATTTCAGGCGAAAGTAAAGCGGAACTCAACGTAACCCTAAATTTTGCTTAATGGGTTCTGGCCATGGCGCAGGACGATTGGTCTTGAGGTTGACCCACACCAAGGTTGCCCCACCGGCTGCGCACAGCTCTTCTGGATTGCTAGCAAGCGACATGAGGTTATAGGTATCCACACTGGTGCGCCCCACTTTACCAATATAAGTTCGCACCACGATATCGGCTGGGTAGCTAACTTGGGCATAGAAATTACAAAATGCGTTCGCAATTAAGGCGCCACCTTCATCGTGATGCGCACCGAATCCAAAGGATTCGATCCAGTGAATACGACCTTGCTCCATATACCGAAAGTAAAGCGTATTGTTCACATGACCAAAAGCATCCATATCTCCCCAGCGTAATGGGATGATGGTTTCATGAACAAATGTCTTATCAGCAGGAATTTCAATGCGCATGATTGGGGAGTTCTAAATGACGAATCAAAGCGCTAGTTTACCCTCAGGCTTATGCTTCCATCCGTATTTGGGAGCGTAGATCCCGATAGAACTGAGGCCTTGCATCAAGGGGTACGAAGATACCGATTGGCATTTCCCGATCACTCTCCTCCACCCGAATTAAGCGCTTACCGCTCTCTTCTTGCGTGAGCGTCAGCCAACGGGTATTAAATACATGATGCTCGATCTTGCCACCAATATTCTTCTCAATCTTTAAGGCCGTGCCATCGATGGCGATCGATTCATAATCGAGTGCATGACGTGCGTAGACGATCAGCGCAATACCTAGTACGGTTAATTCAATCATGGTGAAGATCAAAATCATCCAAACGCCATGAAGCAAAAAATAGGTGGCGATAAACGATGAAAACAGAAACATCGATAAATAAAAGTAGCCAACCTGGCGTGGCGTGAACGAACAATTTCGTTTCGTATGCCACGTACGCATGGAGATTATTTCGCTAAGAGAGCATTGGCGTATCGATCCATGGACCGCGCCAAATCTAGATCGCGTTTTGTGAGACCGCCCGCATCATGCGTCGAGAGCGTAACCTCAACCCGATTCCATACATTAAACCACTCGGGATGATGATTCATTTGCTCAGCCATCAAGGCGCACTGGGTCATGAATGCAAAGGCTCCCTTGAAATCCTTAAATTGGTACGAACGGGTGATGGCATCTCGATTGGCCACCATCGACCATTGCGCCAGATCAGTGGCTAGGGCCAAGCGCTCATCTGAACTAAGAAGGCTTGCCATCGCAATACTTAGGAGTTTTGTAGGGCGAGTTGATACAAGAAGGTTGAGCGAGCTCCCGAGCGGCAAAAGGCTAAGATCGGTTGCGGCATTGCTTTGAGAAGCTTAGCCATCTCCACCACTTGCTCAGGAGTAATTGCGCCACTCACAACCGGTAAGTAAGCATATTCCAGACCGTGCTCTTTAGCCATCGCGGCGATGGAGGCATTACTGGGCTGCTCTGGACCCTCTTCACCATCAGGACGGTTATTAATAATGCTCTTATAGCCCTGCTTTGCAATTTGAGCAACATCGCTAGGTTCAATTTGACCGGCGGTTCCAAAATTAGGGTTATGGCATGAAATATGAACGCTCATACGATCCTTACAAATAGCACATCAAGAATTTAAACAGACTTTTTCTGGGTTTGCTCGAACAGCCACATCCCAACAATCATGGCAATGACAAAAACCAAGGCCTTCATTTCGCCGGAACCGAGAGAAACCAGCGCAGGCCCTGGACAAAAACCAGCAAGTCCCCAACCCACTCCAAACATGGCACTACCAATGATTAAGGGACGATCAATGTCGCGCCGTGTTGGAATATGCATGGCGCCACCCAAAAAACTTTGCGTGCGTTTCTTGGCCAAATAGAAGGCGACTAAACCAACCAGCACCGCACCACCCATCACAAATATGAGAGATGGATCCCAGTTACCAGCCAGATCAAGGAAGGCTAAGATTTTGGCAGGATTGGTCATCCCTGAAATCATTAAACCAAGGCCAAACAACACACCAATTAGATATTCGCTGCCGTTTGAGAAAAAGGATTGGTTTTGATTCATCGACTTAGATCCAATGCCGCACGAGATACACCACTAAGAATCCGCAACCCATAAACGTGAGGGTCGCAAGTAAGGAACGGGGCGACAAGCGCGACAAGCCACAAATGCCATGGCCACTGGTGCAACCCGATCCGTAGCGAGCACCAAAGCCTACTAATAAACCAGCGATGATGAGTGTGATGTAATCCGCATCAATGACTGCGGTCGCGTTCATCTGCAACACATACTTCCCCCACAAAGGGGCAGTTAATAAGCCCAACACAAAACTAGCGCGCCATAACCAATCGCTTTTCTTGGGGCCAATCAGGCCACCCAAAATACCGCTGATTCCCAGAATGCGGCCATTGATCAGAACGTACAGCGCCGCCGCGATTCCTAACAAAATGCCGCCTGCTAATGCAGGCCCTGGGGTAAAGGATGTCCAATCGATCGTCATGACATCATTTTAATACCTAACAGGGTTTGGGACTCATGCGCCACTGCAAGTATTGAAGCCCTAAATAGCCACCCAAGAAAAATCCAGGCAGCGCAATAAATGCATTCAGTGCCAGAGTTGAAATCCCACTCAAGCCCTGCCCGATCGTGCACCCCATTGCGGTGACTCCTCCAAATCCCATGAGTGCAGCACCTACGAGATGATTGGCCGTATCCTCCACACCCCGAAATGATTCCCAACGAAAACGCTTACTGATAAGGGCGCTGATCGCCGAACCAGCAATCATGCCCAAAACCGCCACAATGCCAATGGTAAGCACTTTGGATTTATCGCTCGTGAACATCAACCAATCGAGTGAATAAGCATACGGCGCAACAAATGAGAGACTCTCCATCCGACCCGAGTTCGTAACCAAGAAGGCCTCTTGTAAGGTATTAGGATCCTCTTCAAGGTGCGCAAAGTGCCCAGATACCCACCAAATGGCGGTGATTGCTAGGCCAACCCCTACACCTGCTAAAAGATTCTCAACATTCCAAAATGATTTCTTCAAAAGCGCATAAGCGATGAAGGCGCCACCAATCACAAGAGATAAAATCCAACGCAATTGCTCTTTACCCATACCAACACTCGCCGAGAGAACGCTGGGTAAATCCTGTGTAGTTTTAAGATTCAATGCCACCTGATCGATGGAATTGGTTCTCAAGACCCCCAAAAATCCGCGCATGGTCATATAGGCAACGAGCCCCAACACGATAAAGACAACGATGGATTTAAGATTACCGCTGCCGATCCGAACCAGGGTTTTGCTACCGCATCCCGATGCCAGAACCATCCCGATCCCAAAAAGAACGCTACCAATGAAGGTGGACAGATAGAGTACGCGGTTACCGGTATAAAGCGATTTGGTGACATCAATCCAGCCAAGATGAGACATGAGGGCAACCCCCAAGATTGCGATACCAATGGCTAAGCACCACTGGCGCATGCGTGACCAATCCTCCATCAAAATGCCATCGGATACTGCACCAAGTGTGCAAAAGTTCGTGCGCTGCATGATGGCACCTAACACTGCGGTAATTGCAAAGGTAATCAGCAAAGCCTGACTACCCAGAGAGCGAATCTGCTCTGGTGATAAATCAGTCATGACGACTCCTAAGGTTTAAATTTGTAGTATTGCTGGTTGAGGTAAGCGACTACGTCAGCCTCATCCTCGGGGAATAGATCAAGGCGCAACTCGGTATTGCAACGTGCGACCATCACCTTCAAGCGATCTAAGCCCTTCACCCGACGATCTTTGCGGGTGTAAATCAAAGTGCCATCACCCAAGCCAGACTTCTCAGCATGGCATTGATAGCACTTGGTGTCTTCAATCTTCTTGCCGTTGGCAAGATTAGGTGCAGCCATGGCAGGCTGCGCGGCTAATCCACCTAAAACACCAATGAGAATTGCTAGAGTCGATAAAGTCTTCATAGTCTCAATATATATTAATTTCAGAAGTAGTGATTCTATTGGACTAAATCAAAAAACTACAGCAAAATCAGTGTTTTAGAAGCTAAAATCAAGATTATTCGGTAATACTAATATAAGCAAAAGTTATAAAGCCATTCGCAATTATGGTCGTATATAGGCGTATTTATCCTTAAATTGCAGGTCAGCAATGCGAACCACACCAGAAGGGGTGAACTCGGCATCCAGGATAAATTGATCACGCTTGAGGTTGCGGTTACGTAAAGTGATCTCACAGACCTCAAAACGTACGCCTCGGGACTTTAAAGCCGCAACCAGTGGTGCATATTCGGTCCCACTTTTATCCTTGCCGCCTTCCATCAGAATATCAACCCCATTGGCGTGGGTCACCACAATAATTTTGGTCTGTGGTGAGACATCGAGGTGATTACGAATATTCCGCAAGCCTTTTAAGCCCTGGGTGGCAGCGTCATCAATGTGATAAACCACCCGGGTTGGTTCGGCACTGGCTAAATTAGAGCCAATGGATAGGCCGATGGCTAAAAGGCCCATTAATACCGCGCGAATGAATGCTTTCATACCACCCTCCAGTTAAAAAGGAACGACTAGATTGGGGCCATCCCCGGATTGCCTTTAACGCCTTTGATTACTGGCTCATTGAGCTTGACAGCCTTAATGGTCTTCACTTCCCGCAAATGCCGTGCCATCAGATCCCAAATGGCTTCGCCACCGGCATTCTTAGCCTCCTCTGAAACTGGTGCCCAACCGGCTACTTTGTAGGTCTTGCCCGCTTCAATCAAATTGCCATTTAAGCGCATCTCAGAAATACGCTTGCCAGCACCGCCCGCAGGATCAATCGTGTACTGCAAGCCGCCAACCCGAACCATATCGCCACCCTGTTGGTAGTAAGGATCAGGGTTGAATAAGTTATCAGCGACATCTTCCAATACGGTTTTGATCATCTCACCACTCATATTGGTGACCGTGGTGTAGGGATAGGTAATCGCCGTTTGATCAAGCAGATGTTCCATGGTGATGGACTCACCAGGCAATAAAGAGGTACCCCAACGGAAGCCCGGTGAGAATGAAATCTCCGCATTCTTTTGCTTTAAGAGACCATCTAAGATCACTTGATCAAAACTACCATTGAAGTTACCACGGCGATACAAGAGGCCATCGGTCACTGCGAGCTTCTCGGCAAGCTTAGATTCATACGGCGCCCGAATCTTCTTAATTAAGGCACTCATTCCTGCGTCTGCGGGTAATAAGTTGGAGAACACAGGCAAAAGTTTGTAACGGAAGTCGGTCACTTTGCCGCCCTTCACATCAAAATCCAAAACGCCCAAGAACTTACCGTTTGATCCAGCATTGGTAACCAAGGTGACGCCACCTGGATTTTTCACTTTAACGGGGGCTGGAACGCCATCGTGCGTATGGCCACCCATAATGGCATCAATGCCCCGCACCCGGGAAGCCATCTTTAAATCCACATCCATACCATTGTGCGAGAGCACCACCACAACTTTTGCACCCTTGGCGCGAGCCTCATCAACCACCTTTTGCATATTCTCTTCTTGAATACCAAATGTCCAGTTAGGCGTGAAATAACGCGGGTTCGCAATGGGTGTATATGGGAATGCTTGGCCAACCACGGCGACCTGAACACCATTCATGGTCTTCATGGCATACGGTGCAAAGACTGCATCACCAAAGTCGGCAGTCTTAATGTTTTGTGCCACAAACGAGACCTTGCCCCGGAAATCCTTCTCCACAATTTCCATGACGCGCTTCTCACCCAAGGTCATTTCCCAATGGGGGGTCATTACGTCCACACCCATCGCTAGACAGGCATCCACCATATCCTGACCGTTGGTCCAAAGGGCAGTTCCTGAGCCCTGCCAGGTATCGCCACCATCGAGCAATAATGCGCCGGGACGATTGGCCTTAACTTGTTTGACTAAGGTGGCGAGATGGGCAAAGCCACCGACCTTGCCATAGGTCTTCGCAGCCGACGCATAATCCAAATAGGTAAACGCATGGGCATCACGTGTGCCAGGTTTCACACCATAGAACTTTAATAAATACTCACCCACCAAATGGGGTGGCTTACCCTCTTGTGCGCCAATGCCTAAATTGACATTGGGTTCACGAAAGTAAATTGGGAGCAATTGCGCATGGCAATCAGTAAAGTGTAAGAAATGCACATTGCCAAACTTTGGCAGGTCATAAAACTTCTGTGCAGCACTTTGAGCATGGGAAAAATTGGACTGTAAGCTCATTCCGCCAGCCGATGCCACTGCAAGAGCTTGCAGAAACTCCCGTCTACTAAAAGACATAAAACTCCTTTGAAATTGGTTTACTGATTAACGGGGGAGTTCGGGTCTAATAACAGAGCCATTACGTCTTGCATTTGCTTCTCGGTCAACAGATTGAAGTGACCAAAGCGCGGCATATTGCTGCACACGTTGTAAGCCTTGGAGTTATAAATCCGATTCCAGGTATAGGTCACAACTTCTTTGCTGTAACCGCGTAACTTGCCATAGTTCCAAAGGCTTGGGCCAATGTTTCCATAGGAAAGTTCTGTTTTATTAATTTGATGACAGTTATAGCAACCACCACCATTCGCAGCATCTGCTTTATCGGTCCAAGTTGCGCCGCGACCACTCTGAGCAACTCGCTCACCAGCCTTCCAATCGCCGATGTATTTGCCACCAGCCGGTTGTTTGATGGTTTCCATATTGGCCTTCTGAATCGACTCAGCCTGCTTGGGGTTACCCTTTCCAGCCAATACCGCAGGATCGGAGCAATACTTTTGTGCAGCGTCTTGTTTCAGACGATCAACGGACGCAATTCCAACACTGCGAAAG
>JBBAQJ010000056.1:0-8379 GCA_040400365.1 Polynucleobacter sp.
GTCTGTCAACATCATGGATGTTGGTAGATCGCCAAATGCAACTTCGCAAGCTGCAATCGAGGCAGGAAAAAATCAACCGGGTAATAACGCGCCAATTTGGAGAACGGTTAATAGTGAAACAGTGAATTACACCTCATTGCCAGGTGCTGAGAACGGCGTATTGATCCAAAAGACTGGGCAAGAGTGGCGTTTAATTCGCAACGGTGTCATTACCGTTTATGGAGCTTGGTTGTTGACCTTTGTATTTTGTGCGATCGCTGCTGTGTTTGTTCTAAAAGGCTCAATTAAGTTGCATGAGCCCATGTCGGGTCGAAAGATTCAGCGCTTTACCTTGTTAGAGCGGATTACCCACTGGACCATGGCGTTTACGTTCGTTGCACTTGCGCTGACTGGAATTTTGATCCTATGGGGTAAGTACTTTTTGCTACCCCTAATGGGACCAGGGCTCTATGGGCCATTCCTTTTGGCATGTAAGAACATTCATAATTTTGTAGGTCCTGCATTTACAGTTAGTATCATTGTTTTCTTCATTCTGTTTGTTCGCAGAAATCTGCCGGAAAATGGTGATTGGGAGTGGGTGAAAGGACTTGGTGGTTTGCTTACCGGTAAACATATCCCAGCAAACTATTTCAACCCTGGCGAGAAAATGCTGTTTTGGGTTCTCTTGGTGATTCTCGGTACCATCGTCTCTGCTTCAGGCTGGGTTCTCAATATGATTGTGCCGTTTATTCAAATTGAATACTGGCGCGGCACGATGCAAATAGCGAATATCGTACACAACGTTGGTTCAATTTTGATGGTCGCCATGGCCCTTGGTCACATGTATATTGGCTCAATTGGTATGCAAGGTTCATTAGACGGTATGCGTACAGGGTATTGCGATGAGACCTGGGCCAAAGAACACCATCAGCGTTGGTACAACAAATTAGGAAAGGGATAAGCACAATGAAACGTTGGTTAGTCAGTATCGCTTGTTTATTAGGTTCATCGGTCGCCTTAGCTGCGTTGCCACCCCCAACTCCTCAACAAGCTGAAGCAGCAGCACTTGCTAAAGCAAAAACAGCCTATGCCGGAGCGGTTGCTAACTATCAGTTGTGCCAGTCGATTAATGCGGTGGCCATGAAATATAAAACGGCTGGAACGCCTAATCCCGCCCCTTGCGCAGCGCCTCCTCCATTTGTACCACCTCCAACAGCAGCAGTGGCACCAGCACCTGCTAAAAAATAGTTCGGTAGCTTTTCAAAGCAATCCCCAGGTACACACTTGGGGATTTTTTATTTGACGGCGGGATTGAGGGTGTAACGACCTGTAATCTGAGCACTACCCAAAATATGACGCTGAAGGGCCGCTAGGGCAGTCTTTCCATTAAAGGTGGAACCCAATCCAAGCGATGGGGTATCTAAAGCGTAAATTGTAAAAATATAGTGGTGCCAGATGCTGTCATTCCATGGGGGGCAGGGGCCATCATAACCAAAGTAATTTCCCTTCATCTCGGTGTCACCTGAGAACCATGCCGTGTAATCATTAATCCCGTGCTGGGCCCCATGGTGCGTTCCAGGGCCGGATTTACCTCGGGGTACAACCTCGGTTGAGTAGTGACCCGCCGGGATCTCAGTAATGGTTTTAGGAATATCGACCATGACCCAGTGGAAGAAATCAATGCGGGGTAGGGATGCGGGCACCATTTTTCCCTCTTGATTGACGTCATCCGGTTTAGAGGGAACATCGGGATCATGGCAAATCAAGGCAAATGATTGCGTACCAGTGGGAATATCTTCCCACCGCAGATGGGGGTTGTGGTTTGACCCAAGGCATACATGCCCGCGATCATTAGGGATACAAAATGCATACTCTCCGGGAATGACTGCACCATCTTGAAAGCTTGAGCTCGTGAGTCGCATTGGGTCTCCTAATATTGAACGATTAACTTATTGTGCAATAAATTCGCGGGCAAGGAACTGTGAACCCTCTTTGGTCTGAGGGTTTTTAAAGAAGGCATCAGGATGGGTAATTTCAAGAATTTTGCCGTCTTGCATAAAGACGAGATTGGATGCTAGACGCTTGACCTGGGCCATATTATGGGAAGCAAATAAGACCGCTTTCCCATCTTTGGCTAACTCAGTAATCATCTGCTCAACATCATCACTCGCATTCGGGTCTAAATTAGCGGTTGGCTCATCGAGAAGGACTAATTTGGGGTTTTGTAAGCGAGCACGTGCAAGGCAGAGCTTTTGACGTTCCCCAGCGGAGAGGCGTTGCGCAGGATTATTGGCTAAATGGGCAATCCCAACCGATTGTAAGGCCTCATTAATTGCCTGATCACTAATCAATCGATGGGTATCGCGTAATAGGGTGAGATGCTCACGAACGGTGGCTTTGAGCATCGGGGTGTAATGAAATACTAGTGCACTCTCATCGGGCGTAAAGGGTCGATCGCATCGACCCATCGAGGGTTCAATCAAGCCATGGATTAAACGCAATAAGGTTGTTTTGCCAGCCCCATTCGGACCAATTAGGGCGGTAATGCCCGCTAGGGGAACTTGAAGATCGCCAGATTGCAAAATAGTACGTCCATCACGAATGATCTCAACATTTTGCAGGACCAGTAATTTATCCATAACGCCGCTCCGCAATCTGTCGAACCACAAATATGAATATATTTGCCAATATCACGATGCCAAGCAGGACGATTCCCAGAGATAGAGCAAATGCGAGATCGCCTTTGCTAGTCTCAAGCGCAATTGCAGTAGTCATGGTGCGTGTCACGCGGTCAATATTGCCGCCAACGATCATGACTGCACCAACCTCAGAGATCGCGCGGGCAAAGCCAGCCAGAATGGCGATGGTTAATGAGAAGCGACAGTCCCAAATCAACCATTTCAGACGAGAAAAATAAGGTAGGCGTAAGGCCATAAAGGTATCCCGATGGACCCTCCAAGAATCCTCCAGTAATTGGCGGCTAAGCGCTGCAATTAAAGGGGTGGTGATAAAAAACTGAGCCACGATCATGCCTTTAACCGTAAATAACCAGCCCCAATCCCCAAATGGTCCGCTTCTTGACAGAATCAAGTACACCAAGACGCCCACGATGACCGTCGGAATCCCCATCATGCTATTGAGGATCACAATCGCTACGCGTTTGCCCACAAACTCTTCAGTAGCCAGCCAAGCTCCCAGGGGTAGGCCCACCAGGGTTCCCAATATCAACGCTGTGATGCTGACTTGTAAGGAGGTGATGACAATGCGCACAATCGCCGCATCGAGATGGGCTAATAGTGCAAAGGCATCAAGAAATGTGGAGCTCATGAGCAAGAATCATTGTGAAGATCATTGGATTCTAACAATCAATGCCGTCCAAGTCTCGGTGGCACAATGACATGATGTCAATCACTATTTGTGTCTTTTGCGGATCCCGACCAGGTTCCAATCCGAGCTGGTCGACTGCCAGTAGCCAATTGGGCTCAGCAATTGCTAAGCATGGCTGGCGATTGGTCTTTGGGGGTGGTGGTGGCGGACTGATGGGTGATTTGGCCCGTGGTGCCTTGGCCTCCCATGGCAATGTAATTGGCATTATTCCCAGTTTTTTGACTGAGGCAGAGGCTGTGATTGAAGATTTGGCAGAGCTTTATGTCGTAGAAAGTATGGTTGCCCGTAAGGAGATGATGATTGAACTCTCCGATGTATTTGTAGTTCTACCGGGGGGTATTGGTACGATCGAAGAGTTGTTTGAGGTGTGGACTGGTAATCATGTCAAGGCGTATAGCAAGCCAATCCTGATTGTCAATCTCAATGGTTTTTATGACTCGCTACTTCAATTTACTCAACAACAGTTCGATGATGGCTTTTTAATCGAGCGGCATTTCTCCTACATTACAGTTGTTCATACCATTTCTGAAGCAGTTACCTTCCTTCAATTAAAAGCCCGTAATTCAGTATCATGATCGCTATGGCAGATGTCATTTGTTTATGTAACCAAATTTGGGACGACGATTTGAGAGAGTACTTGGCAACCCATGAAATTAACTCCATTGAGGAGTTGCGCCAAGAGGCATCGATTTGCAATAAATGCATGCAATGTGAAGAGCTCGTTCAAACCGAAATTTATCATGCGCGCATTCGACGCCAGCAGCATTCATCCTAGTGCAATTCAGCCTGCCTCAGGCTTACGGGTCGTCACCATTAATATGCATAAAGGGATGTCACCGCTAAAAATTGACTCGACCGTCTATCGGCTGCGTCAGCGCTTAAGGTCTCAGCATCCAGATTTAATCTTCATTCAAGAGTTGCAGCAGGAGAATTTGCGTCGTCAGAAGCGTTTATCCACCTGGCCTAAGCATGAGATTACTCATTTTCTGGCTGACGGATTTTATGCGGACTGGCATTACGGAAAAAATGCCGAATATCGACATGGCCATCACGGTAATGCCATTCTTTCCAAGTTTCCATTGCATAAAGGACATAATTACGACATCTCAGCCTACCGGTTTGAGCGTCGGGGCCTTTTGCACTCCACCATTCAATTAGCAGAGGGCCCGCCCATTCATTGTTTTTGTGTGCATCTCGCTTTATTGCAACGTGGACGCGAGCGTCAAGTTGATACGATTTTGCAGCATATTGAGACTTTATCGAAGCATGAGCCCAGCATCATTGCGGGTGACTTTAATGACTGGCGTAATTCTGCAAGTGAGCCCATGAATGAGGCGGGCTTTGTGGATGCGTTTGAGAGTTTGTATGGTGCTCCGGCCAAAACCTTCCCAAGCGCGAAGCCGATGTTGGCCATGGATCGTATCTACGTGCGTGGTTTAAAAATTCAGAAGGCACAGGTATTAACCGAATGGTCAAAATTATCGGATCATTTAGCTGTATACGCAGAGTTAGGTCACTAATATGATGCACCTGTTTACTGGCACGATTTTCGGCTATCACGTCCCGTGGTTTGTGATCTTGCACATCGTGATTGCGATCCTATTCTTTCTTCGAATTATCTGGGTTCGACGCCCAGTGGGTGTGGCAGTCTCGTGGCTACTGATTATTGTTTCCTTTCCAATTATTGGCCTGATTCTCTATTTAACAATCGGCGAGCGACCTGTTGGTCGAACACTCACAGGCAAGATCATTCGCATGGAAAAGGAGTACGCCAAAATTAGTAAGGCGATGCGCCAGTTGCATGAGCCCGACCGAACCCTCCTGCATCCGGATGCGCATGCCATCAGCCTTCTTGCGCAAGCTAAGAATGGCACACCAGTAGCTGCTGGGAATCATATTGAACTCTTTACGAACTCGCTTGATATCTTGCGGCACTTCATTGAGGAGATCAATCGTGCCCAAAAATCACTCCACATGGAGTTTTACATTTGGTCATTAGGAGGCGATGCTGATCGAGTCGGTGAAGCCCTGATCGCCGCATCCAAGCGTGGAGTGAAGTGCCGAGTTTTGCTTGATTCGTTGGGAAGTTCTAGTTGGTTTAAATCCGCCTGGCCCGATCGTTTTGCGAAAGCCAAGATTGAGGTGACCGAAGCCCTTCCCATTCAGTTTGGCCGCTTTCAGTTTCGGCGCGCCGATCTGCGTTTGCATCGCAAAATATTCATTATTGATGGTGAGACAGCGTGGACTGGCAGCATGAACTTGGTTGATCCCCGAACGTTTAAACAGGATTCAGGGGTGGGGGAGTGGGTTGATGCTATGGTCCGAATTCAGGGGCCGGTTGTGTCCCAGTTTGAGCTTACTTTTTCATACGATTGGAGCGTTGATAACCCAAGAGTGATGCACTTTAGTGATCGTGATGGTCTCAACAAAAAGCCGGCTGGTACCGCTTTGGCTCAGGAGTTCTCATCGGGGCCAGTCTATCGAGACGATATTCTGTATCAAGTCCTGCTATCTGCCGTATTAGACGCACGTCAAGAGCTTGTGATTACCACCCCGTACTTTGTTCCGGACGAAGGTCTAGTACAAGCATTAATGGCCGCGGCTCACCGAGGAGTAAGGGTCAAGTTAATCGTGCCACGCTTAAATGATTCAACCTTGGTTGCCTGGAGCAGTCGAAGCTTTTATAGCGCTTTACTCGGCGCTGGAGTGGAAATCGCAGAATTCAAAGGCGGTTTGCTACACACCAAGAGTCTCCTGATTGACGAGCGGATAGCTATCTTTGGATCAGTAAACTTTGATCAGCGCAGCTTACGTCTTAATTTCGAGATCAGCCTCATTGTTTACGATCAAGTCTTCTGCGCTCAACTTAAACAATTAACGACCAGTTATCTAAAACGCTCACAGATCATTACTCGGATCGGCTGGGAACGTCGATCAAGGTGGCGCAGACTACTTGAGAACACAGCGCACCTGGCATCGCCCCTACTTTAAAACCCTGCCAAATGAATATTCAGCAGGGCATACTTTAATTAGTAGGTTTTATAAGCTAGGTATTTCCCAGACAGAACAACTTGAACGCGATCACCTTTTGGGTCGGGTTCGCGTTGAATATCCATTGAGAAGTCAATCGCACTCATAATGCCATCACCAAACTCCTCATGAATCAATTCTTTGATAGTTGTGCCGTAGACGCTAACAATTTCATACCAGCGATAAATAAGTGGGTCAGTTGGCACTGCTGTTGGTAGTGATCCTTTGTAGGGAACGATTTGTAGCCATGCCATCTCTTCATCGGTTAGGTCAAATAATTTCCCAGCGGCTTCTGCCTGTGCCTTGGTAAATGTCATTTGCCCCAGGCATCCAGCCGTAACCCACTCTTTGGATTCTCCAATCGATTTGGCAATATCGGCCCACTTTAATTTCTTCTTAACTTTGGCCTCAATAATTTTTTGAGTGACCACTTCACGATTCATCATTTTGAAAGCTCCTTAGTTGATTTGAGTAGATTGATTTGTAGTTATTTGATCTTTCCCAGGCCGAACAAGACGTGGCTTTAAGCGCTGAGTGATATCCCGGACATTATTTTGATTTTGAGTGGCATGTGAGCTTTGTTGTACTAATTTCGAGCGATGCACTAAGAAATCAACGAGATGATTACGCATGGGGTAGTACATAGGGTCATGATGCATGGTGGCACGTTCCCGATTTTTTGGTAAGGTGTTCTCAACAATCTCTGCAATTCGAGCATTCGGACCATTGCTCATGAGCATGATTTTGTCAGAGAGCAAAATTGCTTCATCCACATCATGTGTAATCATGAATACGGTTTGCTTAGTTGACGCACAGATTTTGAGTAGCTCATCTTGGATCACCCCACGGGTTAAAGCGTCAAGCGCTCCAAAAGGCTCGTCTAACAGCAGCATTTTTGGTTCGATGGCGAAGGCGCGGGCGATGCCAACCCGTTGCTTCATACCGCCAGATAATTCAGAGGGCTTTTTTTGTTTCGCAGCACCTAGGCCAACCAGCTCAATGTATTTCTCTGAATGGGCGGTAATTTTTGCTTTGGGCCACTCTGGATATTTTGATTTCACAGCAAAATTGATGTTCTGCAATACTGTCATCCATGGCATTAACGCATGCCCTTGAAACACCACGCCACGTTCTAGGCTGGGCCCTTTAATTTCACGACCCAACATGTACGCATACCCCGAGCTTGCCTCTTCTAAACCAGCTAAAACATTCAAAATGGTGGTTTTGCCACAACCAGAGTGACCAATAATACAAACAAATTCACCTTGTTGGATGTCGAAATTGACATTCTCAAATACGGGAGGGGAGCCAGCGACATATGTTTTAGAGAGGTTTTCAACCTTCAAGAAATCAATATTAGTCTGCATAGGTCACCATCTTTTGTAATTTGGCGAATAACATATCGAGAAGCATGCCCACAAAACCAATCACCACGATGGCAAATAACACACTTGAAATCGCTAAGTTATTCCATTCGTTCCAAAGAAAGTAGCCAATTCCAGTACCGCCAACCAGCATTTCGGCGGCAACGATCACTAGCCACGCAATCCCCATTGAAATCCGCATTCCTGTGAGAATAGTTGGAGCCGCAGCCGGCAGAATCACTTTGAATGCTTTGCGGATCGGATTAACTTCGAGAGTTTTAGCAACATTCAGCAGTTCCTTGCGAACGCTAGCAACCCCAAAGGCCGTATTAATTAACATTGGCCAGATTGAGCAGATGAAAATCACAAAAACACCAGATATTGATGAATCTTTAATCGTATAGAGTGCAATTGGCATCCAGGCGAGCGGTGAGATTGGTTTTAATATTTGAATAAATGGGTTCAGTGCAGCCGAGAGGAGGGGTGACATACCAATCAAAAATCCAACCGGTAAGGCTACTACAAGGGCCAATAAAAAACCTAGGCTGACGCGGGCTAATGAATACGCCAACTGAATCCCAATACCCTTAGCGTTTGGACCTTTGTGATAAAAAGGGTC
>JBBAQJ010000057.1:0-8161 GCA_040400365.1 Polynucleobacter sp.
AACCGATTTCGAGACTTATTTAGAACCCAATTCAATTCCGATGGTCAGCAATGATGATGGTGCGGGGCTTGCGATACCGCATCGATTAATGTTGAGTTACAACGAAGCAGCACGATTGGTTGATGGTGGGGAGCAAGTCGATACAAGCCCACTTCAAGAAGAGATGAAAGCATTTTTGGCCCAATACGTTTCAGAGAATTACAAACCAGAACCAAAAAAACGTGCGAAGCCAGCTTCCTTTAAAGGCGCTAATCGCCCGGCGGAGCCTTAATGGCTGAAAATAATTTTTTATCCCGCTGGTCCCGAAAAAAAGCAGGGCTGACTGAAGAGACGACTTCAGCTCCATCAACTGCTCCTATTGCGAAGGCGCCCGAACCATTACTAGAAGAAGTCAATAAAGAAGCAAATCAAGAAACGTCTGCTGCAGACCTGGTACAGCAACCCCCGCCCCCAACCATCGAGGATGTTGAAAAAATCGATGTGAAATCACCTGATTTTTCAGCGTTTATGCGCCCCGATGTCGATCCCATCGTGCAGCAGGCCGCTCTGAAGAAGATGTTTAGTGACCCACACTTTAATGTGATGGATGGTTTGGATATTTACATTGACGATTACACCAAATCGGATCCAATTCCATTGGATATGCTCAAGCGCATGCAGCAATCCGAACTTCTGGGTCTATTCAAATCCGCAGAGGAGCTCTATCCTGAGAGTAAGCAGAGTAGTTTGGATCAGGGGGATGCCATTCAGGCATCGACTGAGCAACCAGCGCAAATTGAGCAATCATCACCAGCGGCTCCCATGGTCAACCAGGACGCTACCCAGCCAATCGATATAGAATCAGAGTCATTAAACCCAAAAGTGGTTGATGAGAAACCTAGTGGAGAGAGACAGGCAAAACGCGATTCCGATTTATCGGGGTCCTAGCGTAAAGCTTTAAAACAAAATGAGTAAAAAATTAGTCTGCGATTGCAATCGCAGCATGCCGCTTGATCCCAAGGAAATGGGTTTGCCTGTTCATACGTCTCTATGTCGTCAAGAGGTCGGACAGTTTCTAAATGCTTTAAATGAGTCTGAGCCGATTGTGGTCGCTTGTACGCAAGAGCGTGCTCTGTTTTCTGAGCTTGCGAGTCAGGCAGAAAAACCCCTGATTGCACCCCTTCAATTTGTCAACATTCGTGAGATGGCGGGTTGGTCTAAGGATGCGAGAGAATCACATCCAAAGATCAAGGCTTTACTTGCAGTGACCGATTTGCCTGAGCCCGATGCGGTTCCGATTGTTGACTATCACAGTGATGGACGCGTTCTGATCATTGGACCTGGAGATCAAGCAATCTATTGGGCACAGCGGCTTGGCCAGTCATTGGAAGTGAGCGTCTTGTTAACGGAACCCAGCCCGTTGCCCACCGGGAGAAGCTACCCAGTATTTACCGGAAACATCACAAGCCTTGAAGGCTATCTAGGTCGTTTTATTGCCAAATGGGAGCTCACTAATCCGATTGATCCTGAGATGTGTACGCGATGCGGGGCATGTGTTGCTGTGTGCCCTGAAAATGCGATTGATTTGTCGTTTCAGATTGATTTGGATAAATGTAAGTCACACCGTGCTTGTGTCACTGCGTGCGCTGGCATCGGCGCAATTAATTTTGAGCGAGCAGAACGTTCTCGTGAGGGCGAGTTTGATCTGATTCTTGATCTACAAACGAACCCCAGTATTCAAATTAGTCAAAAACCACAAGGGTATTTTGCCCCTGGCGAAGATCGATTGGAGCAATCCTTAGCAGCCAGTCAATTACTTGGAATGATCGGTGAGTTTGAGAAGCCAAAGTATTTTGTCTACACCGAAAAAATTTGTGCGCATGGACGTAATGGCAAGGTGGGTTGCTCCGCATGCATTGATGTGTGTTCAACGGAAGCAATTCAGTCGGTGTTTAAGGACGGACAGGGCAAGGTAGAAGTTAACCCAAACCTCTGTATGGGATGTGGTGCCTGCGCCACCGTTTGCCCCTCAGGGGCAATGCGCTACAACTTTCCAAGCGTTGCGTATCAGGGTCGGCAGATCAAAACACTGGCACAAACCTACTTGAACGGCATTGGTAGCTCGAAGCCTGGTCAGAATGCGCCAACCTTATTGATACATAGCCAACAGGCTGGCACCACTCTTTTGGAGAATCTCGGGCGTGCTGCCCGCACGAAACCAAAAGAAGTTGTTGGGCTGCCTGCATTTGTCATTCCATTTGCTGTTGAACATATCGCCTCAACTGGAATTGATTTATGGTTCGGTGCAATGTCTTATGGTTTTGGTGAAGTTGTTTTGCTACTCAGTGGTGACGAAGACCCTGGATATCGAAGTGCGCTCACCGAGCAGGCCGACTTAGCCAATTCGATTTCACAAGCATTAGGCCATGGCCAACGCGTTCGCTGCATCATGGCTTCATCAAGTTTGGATACCAATGCAGTCAATCAGGTCATGATGGAGTTACTCACTCGTAAAGCCCAGAAATTAATGGCTCCGCCAGCCAGTTTTGCACTGGCTGCCCAAAAGCGCGAGACCCTTGAAATGAGCCTAGAGCATTTGTTGCAATTTGCACCACAGGCACTTCCTGCCGAAGGTGTGCCATTACCAGCCCACTCACCCTTGGGGGCCATCGTGGTGAATAAAGATGCGTGCACGCTTTGCATGTCCTGTGTGGGAGCTTGTCCTGAGGGCGCTTTGTTGGATAACCCTGATGAGCCACAGCTCTCATTTATTGAGAAACAGTGTGTCCAGTGTGGACTATGCGAACAAACCTGCCCTGAGCAGGCAATTGCCCTAAGCCCCCGTTTAAGCTCCATTGAGCAACGAAAGCAAAAAGTTTTGCTCAATAAAACCGAGCCATTCCATTGCATTAGCTGTGGCAAAGCTTTTGGAACCCTGAAAATGGTCGAATTGATGCTTGGCCGTATTGGAACCCATCATGCCTTTTCAGGCGACGCACTTGATCGTTTGAAAATGTGTAGCGATTGCCGTGTTGTAGACATGATGAAAAAAGAACTGTGAACAAAATTCATGAGCGAAGCAAATACCCCCCAGACACCAGAACTTAGCCAAGACGGCCTTGCTGAAGACTTGGCGCGTGCCGATTTGTATGGCTTGCTTGCAAACTTATTTTTTCAGCCACCGGATCAGATATTGCTTGATCAAATTAGTGCCTCGGAAAATTCTGAGGCGCAAGATAATCAGGCGCCATTAGCCAATGTCTGGATGAATTTGGTCGAGGCTGCCAAAAACAGCAAATCGTCGGATTGGAAAGCGGAATACGACAGTAGTTTTTTGGGCGTTGGCAAACCTAATGTTTTTTTATATGGTTCTTACTATCTCGCTGGACATTTGCATGAAAAGCCACTCCTCGATATTAGGCGCTCACTGTTGCAATTCGGGCTGGAAGCCTCTGATTCAGTCGCGGAAACCGAGGATCACATCGCAGCCTTGTTTGAGGTCATGCGTTACTTGATCGCGGGAGAGGATGCGGGTGTTTCTAACCTTACAAATCAAAGGGTTTTTTTCAACGATCACATTCGGCCTTGGTATGACGATTTATGTGACGCTATCGATGCCGATCCGGAAACCCATTTGTACAAATCCGTTTCCGCACTGACCCGAGAGTTTTTAGCGATTGAGAGTCAGAGTTTTGATATGGTTTAGTCAAATTTAATTGACACAATAGCTTTGGTATTTAAGGGTAAGTCCTAGCGAAAAAAACATGCAAAAACTTACATAAATAATTTAGTTCCTCTAAACTAAATCTGTAGAAATGCATTAACTATATTCGTATAAAGGAATATTTATGGACAGCAAAAAACCAGAAGCAAATCAAAAAGCAAAATCCTCGCGTCGCACATTTTTTATTGGCGCAGGAGTCACAGTTGGTGCAGCTGCGGTTGCTTCCCAAACTCCATTAGGGCAAGCCGTTGTTCAAAATGTTGCTGAGGCGGTCACTACGAAACCAGATGGCTATCACCTTTCCGCGCACATTAAGAAGTACTACCAAACAACGCTCGTTTAATAGAGCGTTTTTTTTGAACTAACCAATTTATTTATTCGCACATCGCAGGAGTCTCACCATGAGCCTAACTCGCAAATCCACCTCAGCCTCTAGCCGGGTTCCTTCCCAATTGATCGGTAGCCTCTCGCGCGGACTGCGCTCAGCGGTACCGACCATGGATCGTCGAACATTCTTAAAACGTTCCGGTATTGGTGTTGGTGCTGGTATTGCTGCTACCCAATTGAACATGCTCCAAAAAGCCAATGCGGCCGAGACCAAGGCGATGCTCGATGGCAAAGGTAAGATCGAAGTGAAGCGAACAGTTTGCACCCATTGCTCAGTGGGATGTTCATTTGATGCAACCGTTGAAAACGGGGTTTGGGTTCGTCAAGACCCTGTGTTTGAATCCCCCATCAACATGGGCGGCGCCTGTGCAAAGGGTGCGGCATTGCGTGAGCATGGTCATGGCGACTATCGCTTGCGTACCCCCATGAAATTGGTTGACGGTAAATACCAAAAAATTTCGTGGGACCAGGCGCTTGATGAAATTACCGCCAAGATGAAAGATCTGCGTTCAAAGTACACGCCAGACTCCATCTTCTTTATTGGCTCATCCAAGTACAACAACGAGCAAGCCTATTTGCTCCGTAAGTTTGTGTCTTTCTACGGTACGAACAACACCGACCACCAAGCGCGTATTTGCCACTCCACCACGGTTGCGGGTGTAGCCAATACCTGGGGCTATGGTGCGATGACCAATAGCTACAACGACATGATGAACTCGAAAGCAGCGTTGTATATCGGCTCGAACGCTGCTGAGGCGCACCCTGTATCCATGTTGCATATGCTGCATGCGAAAGAGAATGGTTGCAAAGTGATCGTAGTTGATCCACGCTATACCCGAACCGCCGCAAAATCCGATCAGTATGTGCGGATTCGTTCTGGTACTGATATTCCATTTCTCTTCGGTGTGCTCTATCACATTTTCCAAAATGGTTGGGAAGACAAGAAATACATCAACGACCGTGTCTTTGGCATGGACGATATTCGCAAAGAGGTGATGGAGAAGTGGACTCCTGCAAATGTCGAAGCGGCTTGCGGAGTTCCAGAGGCACAAGTTAAGAGGGTTGCAGAAACCATGGTCAAGAATCGTCCAGGAACGATTGTTTGGTGTATGGGGCAGACGCAGCACACCATTGGTAATGCCATGGTTCGCGCTTCTTGCATCTTGCAATTAGCACTCGGCAATATTGGCGTATCCGGTGGCGGAGCTAACATTTTCCGCGGTCACGATAACGTTCAAGGTGCTACTGACGTCGGTCCAAATCCTGATTCTTTGCCAGGCTACTATGGCCTTGCTGCTGGTTCGTGGAAACATTACGCGGCTGTGTGGGGTGTCGACTATGAGTGGATTAAAGGTCGCTATGCACCCGATATGATGGAGAAGTCTGGTACCACCGTTTCTCGTTGGATCGATGCTGTTCTCGAAAAAGACGATATGGTTGATCAAGCCACTGCAGTGAAGGGCGTGTTCTTCTGGGGCCATGCACCAAACTCCCAAACTCGTGGCTTGGATATGAAGCGCGCCATGGATAAATTGGATCTCCTCGTTGTGGTTGATCCTTATCCAAGTGCAACTGCAGCGATGGCAGCAATGCCTCCTGCTCCAGGTGGCGCAGTTAATAAAAACCGCGCAGTGTATTTGCTACCAACCACAACCCAATTTGAGTGCTCAGGCTCAGCGACCGCATCCAATCGTTCAGTGCAGTGGCGCGAGAAAGTCATCGATCCGCTCTTCGAGTCCGTTCCTGATCATGTTCTCATGCAAGCTTTTGCTGATCGCTTGGGCTTTGGAAAAGAGCTCTCGAAAAACTACAAGATGCTGGATTCCAAGTTTGCTGGCAAGAATTGGAAAGAGCCTGAAGTTGAATCCATTCTGCGCGAAATTAATCAAGCAGTTTGGACCATTGGTTACACCGGCCATACCCCAGAGCGCTTAAAGGCGCACATGCGCATGATGAGTGTCTTTGATCCAAAGACCTTGCGTTCGCGTGGCGGTAAAGATCCTGTTAGTGGTTACGACACAGCAGGGGATTATTTTGGATTGCCATGGCCTTGCTTTGGTAATGCTGCCCTCAAACATCCTGGTTCACCCAACCTCTATGACACCAGTAAGCACGTGATGGATGGCGGCGGTAATTTCCGAGCCAACTTTGGTGTCGAGAAGGATGGCAAGTCACTCTTGGCTGCTGATGGCTCGTTCTCCAAGGGCGCTGACATCAAGACTGGTTACCCAGAGGTAGACCATGTCTTCTTGAAGAAATTAGGTTGGTGGAATGAGTTAACCGAGGATGAGAAAAAAGCCGCTGAAGGAAAGAACTGGAAGACCGACCTTTCTGGTGGAATCATTCGTGTCACCATGAAAAACCATGGCTGCCATCCGTTTGGAAACGCCAAAGCGCGTGCGGTGGTGTGGAACTTCCCGGATGCCATTCCGATTCACCGTGAAGCGCTCTACAGCACCCGCCCAGACATGGTTGCGAAGTACCCAACCCACGATGACGTGAAGACTTTCTGGCGCTTGCCGACTTTGTTTAAGACAGTTCAGAACAAAGCAATCGAAGACAAGCTCTATGAAAAGTTCCCCATCATTCTGACCTCAGGTCGCTTGGTGGAGTACGAGGGTGGCGGAGAGGAAACGCGTTCGAACCCATGGCTTGCTGAGTTGCAGCAAGAGAACTTTGTGGAGATTAATCCAAGTGCAGCCGCTCGGCGTGGTATCAAAAACTGGGATTTTGTTTGGGTGAAATCGCCAACCGGTGCCAAGATCAAGGTACGCGCATTGGTCACTGAACGCGTTGCACCAGATACTGCCTTCGTGCCCTTCCACTTCTCAGGATGGTGGGAAGGTAAGGATCTGCTCGATTTTTATCCAAAAGGAGCGTATCCAATCGTTCGTGGTGAGGCTGTCAATACGGGTACCACCTACGGATATGACCGTGTCACCATGATGCAAGAAACCAAGACCACGATCTGTCAGATCGAAAAGGCTGCTTAACTAACACCGCAAAGTCAGGAGATTAACTATGGCAAGAATGAAATTTATCTGCGACGCAGAACGGTGTATTGAATGCAACGGTTGCGTTACAGCGTGTAAGAACGAGAACGAGGTTCCATGGGGCGTTAATCGCCGTCGTGTGGTAACCATTAATGATGGCGTGGTTGGTGCTGAGAAATCCATCTCGGTAGCCTGCATGCACTGTGCAGACGCGCGATGTATGGCAGTATGCCCAGTCGGCTGCTTCTATCGCACCGATGAGGGTGTGGTTCTGCATAATAAGGACACCTGCATTGGCTGCGGCTATTGCTCGTACGCCTGCCCATTTGGAGCACCTCAGTTCCCAAGCTCTGGCACATTTGGCTTACGCGGAAAGATGGATAAGTGCACCTTCTGCAGTGGCGGTCCCGAGAAAAACGGTAGCGTGGCTGAGTTTGAGAAATATGGCCGTAATCGTCTGGCCGAAGGTAAGTTACCTTTGTGCGCAGAGCTTTGCTCAACCAAAGCACTGATTGGTGGAGATGGTGACGTAATTGCCGATGTATTCCGTACTCGAGTCGTCAAGCGTATGGCTGCTGGCAAGAATGCTGGAGCGGATGTATTTGGTTGGGCAACTGCCTACGGTAAACCAAGTGCTCCTGCACCTGCTGCGAAACCAGCCGCCGGAGGTAAATCATGAAACTCGCGATAACAAGCGCCTTAGTTGCAGCCACTGTCTTATTGACTGGCTGTAACGAGGCGAATGTCGGTACCTCGGCGTCTAAGCGACCTGATATCGCCCCTTACATGGGCGCCGATAATGGGTTTATGGCGAAAGGTTGGAAACCAGGCGATCAAGCCAGTTGGAATGCCGAAATTACCAAGCGAAATCAGCTTCAGTCTGAGTACAGCAGAATCAAATAAAAATTAGAATAATTTGGAGATGATCCGATGAATGCATCATTTGGCTCGGTAATACGATCTATTCTGTTGGCAGGAGGTCTTGCCCTCAGCTCTCTGTGTATTGCTCAGCAAGGAACCGCTCAGTCACCAACCCCACAAAAGGTGGAGTCTGTCAACATCATGGATGTTGGTAGAT